>NZ_CAJCKG010000023.1:0-55915 GCF_903970945.1 Curtobacterium sp. ME26 | reverse complement strand
CGCGCCTCCCGTCCGTCAGCCGGACCCGCCTAGAGCCAGCTCGGCAGCCAGTAGTGGGAACGGACGAAGTCCCACGGCATCTGCAGGCCGGTCCACATGGGGTACCAGTAGGCCGAGGCCAGCACGACGACGCCGAGGTACACGCCGATCCAGACGAGCGCCCGCGTGCGCCGGGGACGCGGGTCGTCGCGGGAGCCGGCCACGAGTCCGATCGCCGCCGCGAGCGCCATCACCATGTAGGGCTCGAAGGCGACCGTGTAGAACTGGAACACCGTCCGGTCCGTGTACATGAGCCAGGGCAGGTACCCGCCGGCGACGCCGATCAGGACGAAGCCGTACTCCCACCGCCGGCGCAGGATCCAGAGCACGAGCAGGGCCACGACCGCGATCACCGACGCGTACCAGACGAACGGGTTCGCGATGCCGGTGATCGCCTCGCCGCAGCGGTCCGCCCAGCAGCCGTCCTGGCCGGCGTCCGTGCCCTGGTAGTACATCGAGGTCGGGCGCTGCATGAGCAGCCAGAGCAGCGGGTTCGCCTGGTACGAGTGCGGGGTGTGCAGGCCGATGTTGAAGCCGTAGATCTCCGACTGGTAGTGCCACCAGTTCTGCAGGGAGTCCGGCACCCACGCGAGCACACCGGTCCACCGCTCGCCGCCGCTCGCGATCCAGTCGCGGTCCCACCCGCCCGACGTGCGGAACCACCCGGTCCACGACGCCAGGTAGGTCGCGGCGGCGATCGGCACCGTGAGGAGGAACGACACCGGTGCCTGCTGCAGGAACGCGCTCGACGACCAGAACGCCACGCCGGCCCGGCGGCGCATCAGCATGTCGCTGAGGACGGAGTACAGCGCGAAGAACGCCAGGAAGTACAGCCCGGACCACTTCGTCGCCGACGCGAGCCCGAGGGCGATCCCCATGGCGACCAACCACGGTCGCCAGACGAGCACCGGCCCCCAGAGCGTGTCCCGTCCGGCGGCGGCCCGGCGTCCGACCCAGGCGTCGAGCCGCCGCTGCGCCCACCGGCGGTCGAGCAGCAGCGCTCCCGCACCGAGCAGGACGAAGAACGTGACGATGCCGTCGAGCAGCGTCACCCGGGAGAGCACGATCGCCTGCCCGTCGACCGCGAGCAGGAAGCCCGCGAGCGTCCCCACCGCGGTCGACCGGAAGAGCGAGCGCGCGATCACCGCGGTCAGGAAGACGGTCGCGATGCCGAGCACGGCGACGGTGATGCGCCAGCCGAACGAGCTGTCGGCGCCGAAGAGCAGCATGCCGAGCCCGATGAGGTACTTGCCGAGCGGCGGGTGCGCGATGAACTCGGCCGCCCGCGAGTAGATGTCGGTCTCACCGTCGGCGAACCGCTGGTCGGTGGTCGGTGCCCCGTCGCCGGACGGGTTCGCCGGCCACGTGCCCTCGTAGCCGAGGTGCACGATCGACCAGCCGTCCTTGACGTAGTACGTCTCGTCGAACACCAGCGAGTGGGGGTGACCGAGGCCGGCCAACCGCAGCACGGCGGCGAGCAGCGTCACCGCGAGCGGGCCCGTCCACCGCCACACGGCCACGCGCCGGGACGTCGACAGGACCCGGCCCCACCAGTCGTCCAGGCGGGAGCCGACCGGCCCGTCGACGAGGGCGGCGCGGTCGTCGGTCAGCTCGCTGGTCATCGGCAGCATCCTACGGATCGCCCTGTGGCGGGACCTGCCACCACAATGGGGAGGTGATCGTCCTCGCAGCAACGCCCATCGGCAACCTCGGCGACGCGTCGCGCCGACTCGTCGAGACCCTGTCCAACGCGACCGTCGTGGCCGCCGAGGACACCCGCACCGCGATCCACCTCATGCGGGCGCTCGGCATCGAGAACCGCCCGCGGCTCATCGCCCTGCACGAGCACAACGAGCGGGCGAAGGCCTCCGAGGTCGTCGAGCTGGCCCGCGACGAGGACGTCGTCGTCCTCACCGACGCGGGCATGCCCGCGATCAGCGACCCGGGCTTCCCCCTCGTCGAGGCCGCCGCCGCCGCCGGCGTCACGGTCACCGCCCTCCCGGGCCCGTCCGCGGTGCTCATGGCGCTCGCCGTCTCCGGTCTGCCGACGGACCGCTTCAGCTTCGAGGGGTTCCCCACCCGCAAGGGCGGCGAGCGGCGCCGCCTCTTCGCGTCGCTCGCGGGGGAGCAGCGCACGATGGTGTTCTTCGAGTCGCCGCACCGGCTGGCGGACACCCTGTCCGACATGGCCGCGGGCTTCGGCGACGACCGCCGAGCGGTGGTCTGCCGGGAGCTCACGAAGCTGCACGAGGAGGTCCGTCGCGACACGCTCGCCGAGCTCGCCGCGTGGGCGGCGGACGGCGTCCGCGGCGAGATCTGCGTCGTCGTCGAGGGTTCGACCGGTGCGCTCGACGTGACGAGCATCGAGGACGGCGTCCGGCTGGTGCTCGAGCGGGTGGCTGCGGGGTCGCGCATGAAGGAGGCCGCTGCGGCGGTCGCCGACGCGACCGGCCTGTCGAAGCGCGACCTCTACGAGGGCGCGCTGGCGGCGCGCTGACGCCACCATCCGTCGGACGGGAGGCACGGGTCGCGTCATGCGCTCGCCGGCCGCCCGTAGGATGGTCCGCATGTCCGACGGGTCCTCGTTCAGCATCACCACGCCGATCTTCTACGTGAACGACGTGCCACACATCGGGCACGCCTACACCGAGGTCGCCGCGGACTTCACGGCGCGCTGGCACCGGCAGCGGGGCGACGACACGTGGCTCCTGACCGGCACCGACGAGCACGGCCAGAAGATCCTGCGCACCGCGAGCGCGAACGACGTCTCGCCGAAGGAGTGGGCGGACCGTCTCGTCACGGACGCCTGGAAGCCGCTGCTCGACACCGTCGACGTGGCGAACGACGACTTCATCCGCACGACCGACGAGCGCCACGAGCGCGGCGTCACGGCCTTCCTGCAGAAGCTGTACGACGACGGCTACATCTACGCCGGCGAGTTCGAGGGCTTCTACTGCGTGGGGTGCGAGGAGTACAAGCAGCCGAGCGACCTCGTGCCCGGCACGGGTGCGTACGAGGGGCAGCAGGTCTGCGCGATCCACTCGATCCCGGTCGAGGTGCTGGCCGAGCGCAACTACTTCTTCCGGATGAGCGACTTCGAGCAGCGCCTGCTCGACCTGTACGAGTCGAACCCGGAGTTCATCCAGCCCGAGAGCGTCCGCAACGAGATCGTCTCCTTCGTGAAGCAGGGCCTCCGCGACCTGTCGATCTCGCGCTCGAGCTTCGACTGGGGCATCCAGATCCCCTGGGACCACGACCACGTGCTCTACGTGTGGTTCGACGCGCTCCTCAACTACGTGACCGCCCTCGGCTACGGCTCCGACGACGACGAGGCGTTCCAGCGCCTCTGGCCGAGCGTCCACATCGTGGGCAAGGACATCGCCCGCTTCCACGCGGTCATCTGGCCCGCGATGCTCATGGCGGCCGACCTGCCGGTGCCGAAGCGTGTCTTCGGCCACGGGTGGCTGCTCGTCGGCGGCGAGAAGATGTCGAAGTCGAAGCTCACCGGCATCGCCCCGTCCGAGATCACCGACACGTTCGGGTCGGACGCGTTCCGCTACTACTTCCTCCGCGCGGTCACCTTCGGGCAGGACGGCAACTTCAGCTGGGAGGACATCTCCGCCCGGTACGCCGCCGACCTCGCGAACGGCTTCGGCAACCTGGCGTCGCGGCTCGTCGCGATGCTGCAGAAGTACTTCGACGGCGCCGTCCCGACGCGCGGGGCGCTCACCGCGTCGGACGAGGCGATCGACGCCCTCGCGGTGTCCGTGACCGATCGGGCGGACGCAGCGGTCGAGGCCTTCGCCCCGCACGAGGCGATCGCCGCCGTGTGGGAGCTCGTGGACGCCCTGAACGGCTACATCACCGAGCAGGAGCCGTGGGCCCTGGCGAAGGACGACGCACAGCGCGAGCGCCTCGGCACCGTGCTGACGACGGCACTGCGCGGCCTCGGGACCGTGAACGTCCTCGTGTCGCCGGTCATGCCGAAGGCCACCGAGAAGCTCTGGGCGTCGATCGGTGCCGGCGGGTCCGTCGCCGAGCAGCGCGTGGACCGGGCCTGGGAGTGGCAGGGTGCGGAGACGGTCGTGCCGCTCGGGTCCGGACTGTTCCCGCGCATCGAGCAGCAGCCTGAGCAGGGTGCAGCGTGACCGACGCGGCCGACGCAGCGCACGTGCGGGCGCGCGGTGACGGGTCGTCGGGTGGCTCGAAGCGCGACCTGAGCTACCCGCCGCTGCCGCAGGCGCTCGTCGTGCCCGTGTACGACAACCACACCCACATGGAGATCGCGGACGGCGTCGGCGAGGGCGGCGACGGTCCGCTCGACTACCGCGAGCACCTCGACCGGGCGTCGAGCGTCGGCGTGCGCGGCGTCGTGCAGGTCGGCACCGACCTGGCGACCTCGGAGTGGTCCGCGCAGATCGCCGCTCGTGAACCCCGCGTGCTGGCCGCCGTCGCGCTGCACCCGAACGAGGCCCCCGTCCTCGACGAGCAGGGCCTGCTCGACGAGCACCTCGCGGGCATCGAGCGACTCGCCGCGTTGCCCCGTGTCCGGGCGATCGGCGAGACCGGACTCGACTTCTTCCGCACCGGCGAGGACGGCCGTGCCGCCCAGGTCCGGTCGTTCGAGCAGCACATCCGCATCGCGAAGGAGCACGACCTCGCGCTGACGATCCACGACCGCGACGCGCACGACGCCGTGGTCGAGGTCCTCGACCGGGTCGGCGCACCCGAGCGGACCGTGTTCCACTGCTTCTCCGGCGGACCCGACCTGGCACGGCTCTGCGCCGAGCGCGGTTGGTACATGTCCTTCGCCGGCACCGTGACGTTCAAGAACGCCGAGCCCCTCCGCGAAGCCCTCCGGGTCGCCCCGCGCCACCTGGTCATGGTCGAGACGGACGCGCCGTTCCTCACGCCGACGCCGTACCGCGGCCGGCCGAACGCGCCCTACCTGATCCCGCTCACGCTCCGGTCGATGGCTGAGACGCTGGGCACGGACGCCTCGATGCTCGCCGCGCAGATCGCGTCGAACACCGAGCTCGTGTACGGCGCGTGGGACGCCGAGCCCGTCACGGTGGACGAGTAGCCGTGGGCGCACTGCTCGGCCCGGCGGAGATCCGGGACCTCGCGGCGAAGCTCGACGTCACCCCCACCAAGAAGCTCGGGCAGAACTTCGTGCACGACGGCAACACCGTCCGACGCATCGTGTCGGCCGGCCGGGTCACCCCGGGGTCGCGGGTGCTCGAGATCGGCCCGGGACTCGGCTCACTCACGCTCGGACTCACCGAGACGGGTGCCTCGGTGACCGCGGTCGAGATCGACGGCCGGCTCGCGGCGCAGCTGCCCGCGACCGTCGCGGCGATGCAGCCCGACGCTCGGCTGCAGGTGGTCCACCAGGACGCCCTCGCCGTGACCGCCGACGAGCTGCCCGAGGCGCCGACGCACGTCGTGGCGAACCTGCCGTACAACGTGTCGGTGCCGGTGCTGCTCCACCTGCTCGCGACCTTCCCGACCATCGAGCGCGTGCTCGTGATGGTGCAGGCCGAGGTCGGCTACCGCATCGCGGCCGGCCCGGGCAGCAAGGTCTACGGCGCCCCGAGCGTCAAGGCGGCGTGGTACGGGTCGTGGTCGACCGCCGGACAGATCAGCCGCCAGGTGTTCTGGCCGGTGCCGAACGTCGACAGCGTGCTCGTCGGGTTCGACCGGCACGAGCAGCCGGGCGACGAGGCGCTGCGGACCCAGGTCTTCGCGCTCGTCGACGGCGCGTTCCAGCAGCGGCGGAAGATGCTGCGCCAGAGCCTGTCGGGCGTGCTCGGCAGCAGTGCGCGTGCGACCGAGCTGCTCACCGCCGCCGGGATCGACCCGACGGCGCGGGGCGAGGCCCTGTCGCCGGACGACTTCGTGCGGCTCGGTCGGACGGTCCTCGCAGCCTGACGGCGCCGCGTGCCGCTGATGCGGTGCGGTGCGGCGCGGTGTGACGGGGCACTGGCGCGACCTGCCCCCGGACAACCGGGAGCACGTCGTGCCGTGCACTTCCGTGGCGCGACGTGCTCGCGGTTGGTCCCCACGCGCCTCCCGGCCCGCCGGCCCGGCGCCTCCGCCTGCCGGTCGGGCACCTCGGCCGGTCGCTACGACCCGTAGGCTCGCCACCGTGCGCGCACCTCGTTCCCGGACCGCTCTCGTCGTCACGATCGCGGCGGCCGCCGTCGGCGCCGCGATCGTCGTCCTCGCCGTCGTGGCCCTCGTCCACGACGTCCGAGACGACGCCGCGTGGGCGGCACTCGTCCTCGGCGCTGCCGTCGCGGCGTGGGGCCTGTGGTTCCACGCGCTGTCGGGCGGAGACGCGGACCGTCGTCCGCGGGTCGCCGTCACGGGCGTCGTCGCGACCGCCGGCATCCTGGGCGCGGGTGCGTACTGGGTGCTCAGGGGGCTGCTCGACCGGACCGTCGCGGAGGCCCTGGTCGTCACGGCGATCGTCCTCGGGCTCTGGGCGCTGAACCGGACGGTGGAGGCCGGGAACCGCCGACGGCGTGCTGCGGGAGACGAGGTCGAGTAGGTGACTGCGGGAGGCCGGGCGACCCTCGTCCCGCGAGGACGCGCGGGTCAGGTGTGGCTCAGTGCCCCCGGCCCGCCATCGCCTCGAGGATCTGCTGGTGCGTCCCGTCCCGCTCGGCCCACCGCAGCGGCTGCACGTTCTCCACGAGGATCTCCGGCGCGGCACCGGCCTCGAGCAACCCCACGACCTCGTCGGTGAAGGCGTCGAGCGGCATCCCGCCGAAGTCCGCACCGCCCATCAGGTCGGTCTGCACCGCCGGCGGCGCGAGCTCCAGCACCTCGACGGAGCTGCCCACGAGCTGCTGGCGGAGCGCCTGCGTGTACGAGTGCACGCCGGCCTTCGTCGCGCTGTAGGTGGGGGTGGCGGTGAGCGGGACGAACGCCAGCCCGGACGAGACGGTGATGAGCGTCGCCGCCGGTCGGCTCAGCATGTGGGGGAGGAAGGCGTCGATGAGCAGGATCGTGCCCACCAGGTTCGTCTGCACGGTCTCGAGCGCGTCCGAGACGTGGCCCGGATCGCGGAGGTCCTCGTTGCGCATGATCCCGGACATCGTGACCACGGTGTCGAGCTCCGGGTACCGGGCGATCACGTCGGTAGCGGCGGCTGCGATCGAGTCGGCGTCGGCGACGTCGATCGCGACGGTACCGAAGCCGTGCTCGGCAGCGAGCGCGTCGAGGCGGTCCTGGCGGCGCCCGCCGATGACGACGGTGCTGCCCGCTGCCTGCAGGCGCTGCGCGAGGGCGAGCCCGAGGCCCGAGGTCGCGCCGGAGATGAAGACGGTGCTGTTCGTGGTGTCCATGCCGTCGACGATGCTCCCCGGACACCGGTGTCGCCAGGACGCGGTCATCGGGGGACCGCCGATCCCTGGCTCCGACCGGTCCGGACGGGCACGATGGTCGGGTGGACCGCCCCGCCCTCGCCGACTTCCTCCGCCGCCGTCGCGAACTCCTGCGCCCGGAGGACGTCGGGCTCGGCAACGGCGCACGTCGCCGGACGCCGGGTCTGCGCCGTGAGGAGGTCGCCGCGCTCGCCGGCATGAGCGTCGACTACTACACGCGGCTCGAGCAGCAGCGCGGGCCGCAGCCGTCCGAGCAGATGGTCGCCGCGATCGCGCGGGCGCTCCGCTGCAGCCTCGACGAGCGGGACCACCTCTTCCACCTCGCCGGGCACACCGCGCCGGTCCGGATGCACCGCGCCGACCACGTCGACCCGGCGATCCTGCGGGTGCTCGACCGGCTCGAGGACACCCCGGCCATCGTCGTGAGCCACCTCGGTGAGACCCTCGTCGAGAACCGGCTCGCCCGAGCCCTGCTCGGCACGTCGGTCGACCTGCCGGGGAACGAGCGCTACCAGGCGTGGCGGTGGTTCGTGGCGGGGACGGAGCAGGCGAAGTACGCGCCCGAGCAGCACGAGCGGCTCGGACGGGTGGTCGTCGCCTCGCTCCGGGCCGCGGTCGGTCTCACCGGGCCGGGGGACCGTCGGGCGACCGCGCTCGTCGATGCGCTGCAGCAGCGGAGCCCCGCGTTCCGGGAGCTGTGGGAGCGCCACGAGGTGTCCACGCGGTGGTCCGACAACAAGACCATCGTGCAGCCCGAGCTCGGCCGCATCACCGTCGACTGCCAGGTGCTCCACACCGACGACCAGGCGCAGGCCCTCCTGCTCTTCACCGCGCCTCCCGGCAGCGAGGACGCGCAGAAGCTCGAGCTGCTCGGCGTCCTCGGCACGCAGCACTTCGGCGCCGAGTCACGGGCGCGCTGACCCGCACCCGGCCCGAGCGTCAGTCGACAGCAGCGCCCCGCGCCCGCAGCGCCTCCACGACGGCGTCCGGGTCGTTGCACCGGAACCGGAGCGATCGTGCCCCGCGGATCGTGACCTGCACCCCGGGACCACCGTCGAGCAACACCGCGGTGCCGCCGGGGACGAGCCGGATGCCCAGTCCGCCGGAGTTGCCGCCCGTCACGTGCACGACCTCGGCCGAGGTGATCCGTTCCGGGGCGATGCGCCGCCCGTACCACCACGGGCGGACCCGGACCTCGAGGACCTCGTCGACACGGACCGTCATCCGCATCAGCAGCGAGCCGATGCCGAGCGCGACCGTGACGGCGAGCGTGACCACCAGGACGCCGACGTCCGACGCCGTCGGCGGCTGGTCCTGCCACCCCGCCGGCACCGCGAGCACGACCGCCGCGATGCCGACGGCGGTCGCGATCACGGCCCACCCGACGACGGTCATCGTGCGGCCGGGCCGGAGGGTCTCCTCGTGCACGGGGTTAGACATGCGTTCCACCCTCGCACACCGCTCCGCGCAACCCCACGTCACACACCTGGCACCCCCAGGGTCACCGTGCCTAGGGTGGCCGGGTGACAACTCCGCGCGTGTACGTCATCCACGAGAACCCCGATTGGTTCCCGCCGTTCGCCGCTGCCTTCGAGGCGGAGGGCGTGCCGGTCGAGGAACTCCTGCTGACCGACGGCGGCGCCCTCGGCAGCATCGACCTGGCCTCCGAGCCGGCCCCGGGCGTCTACTGGTCGCGCATGTCCGCGAGCTCGCACACCCGCGGCAACGAGCACAGCAAGGAGTACGCCCGCGCGCTGCTCGGCTGGCTCGAGCGCTCCGGTGCGACGGTCGTCAACGGCAGCCACGTGCTCGAGCTCGAGGTGTCGAAGGTCGCTCAGCACGGGCTCCTCCGCGACGCCGGCTTCGACGTGCCCCGCACGACCGCGGTCTTCGGGTCGGCCGCCCTCAAGGGCGCCGCGCGGACCTTCACGGGAGGGCAGGACGTCCCGTTCATCACGAAGCACAACCAGGGCGGCAAGGGCCTCGGTGTCCGCCGCTTCGACACCCTCGCCGAGTTCGACGCCTACGTCGACAGCCCCGAGTTCGAGGCCCCGGTCGACGGGATCACGCTGCTCCAGGAGCTGCTGACCGCCCGCGAGCCGTTCATCACCCGCGCCGAGTTCGTCGGCGGCGAGTTCGTCTACGCGGTCCGCGTCGACACGAGCGCCGGCAGCTTCGAGCTCTGCCCCGCCGACGCGTGCGAGGTCCCGCAGGTCATCGCGGGCGCCGTCTGCGACGTGCCCGGTACCGATGCGACCAGCACCGCAGCGCCCGGCGCACCGGCCGCCTTCAGCGTCCGCGACGAGGTCACCGCCGAGCACCCGCTCGTGCAGCAGCTCCGCACGTTCCTCGCCGACCAGCGCATCCAGGTCGCCGGCGTCGAGTTCATGGAGACCACCGACGGCCGCACGGTCGTCTACGACGTGAACACGAACACGAACTACAACCCCGCCGTCGAGGCGGCTGCGCCGGTCTCCGGCCCGCGCGCGATCGCGCGCTTCACGGGCGCGCTCCTCGAGCAGGCCTACGCCGCGTCGGCGACCACGGTCTGAGACGACACCACCCACCGGCCGGGAGGCGCGGGGCGGGCCCGCCCCGCGCCTCCCGGCCGTCACGACACACCTGAGGAACCACTCGTGCGATTCGGATACTGGACCCCGCTCTTCGGCGGCTGGCTGCGCAACGTCGAGGACGAGGACATGCCCGTCACCTTCGACTACGTGAAGCGGCTGGCGCAGCGTGCCGAGCGGATCGGCTTCGACCTGACGCTCGTGCCGGAGCTCAACCTCAACGACATCAAGGGGACGGCCGCGCCGAGCCTCGAGGCGTGGGCGCTCGCGGCCGCGCTGGCCGCGACGACCGAGCGGCTCGAGATCATGGCCGCGATGCGTCCGGGCTACCACCTGCCGGCGGTGACGGCGAAGCAGGCCGCGACGATCGACGAGATCTCCTGTGGTCGGTTCACCTTCAACGTGGTGAGCGCGTGGTGGGCGGAGGAGGCCCGTCAGTACGGCGGCATCTTCTCCGAGCACGACGACCGCTACGCGCGGACCGAGGAGTTCGTCGCGATCCTCAAGGGCCTGTGGTCCGAGACGCCGTTCTCGTTCACGGGCGAGTACTACGACGTGCAGAACACGCACCTCGAGCCGAAGCCGCGCGTCACGCCGCGCATCTACGCTGGCGGCGAGAGCGAGGCGGGCAAGAGCTCGATCACCCGCTTCGCCGACGCGTACCTGACGCACGGCGGCACGGTCGACGAGCTCCGCACGAAGATCGACGAGATGAAGCGCCGTCGTGAGGACGCCGGCGCCGCCCCCTTCGAGGCCTTCGGCATGGCCGCGTACGTGATCGTCCGTGAGACGGAGGAGGAGGCGCAGGCCGAGCTGGCCCGCATCACCGACGTCCGGCACGGCAAGGCGTACGAGTCGTACCAGGACTTCATCTCGAAGTCGCAGCTCGAGCACGTGCCGTCGCTCGAGGACTACTCGGTGTCGAACCGCGGTCTGCGCCCCGGGTTCGTCGGCACGCCGCAGCAGGTCGCCGACCGCATCCGGGAGTTCGAGGACGCCGGGGTCGACACGCTCCTGCTGCAGTTCTCGCCGCAGGCCGAGGAGATGGAGCGTTTCGGCGAGCAGGTCATCCCGCTGGTCCGGCCGTCCGCCGGGGCCTCCGTCGGCGCGTCCGAGTCTGCCGAGCCGGTCGCCTGATGGCCGCCGAGGACGACTGGGCGTTCGAGACCCGGCAGATCCGCGCGGGCTACAAGGCCGATCCGGGCTTCGGCGCGAACGTGCCGCCGATCGCGCAGAGCGCGGCCTACGTCTACCCGTCCGGCGAGGACGCCGCGGCGCGGTTCATGCTCGACGCCCCGGGGCACACGTACACGCGCGTGAACAACCCGTCGGCGGCCGCGCTCGAGCGGCGCATCGCGGACCTCGAGGGGGGCGTCGGGGCGCTCGCGCTCGCGTCCGGGCAGGCGGCGACGTCGCTCGCCGTCCTCGGTGTCGCCCGTGCCGGTGACCACGTCGTGGCGTCGGCGTCGTTGTACGGCGCGACCTACACGCTCTTCGCGTCGACGCTGCGCGACCTCGGCATCACGTTCACGTTCGTGCAGGACCCGACCGACCTCGACGCGTGGCGCGCCGCGGTGCGTCCGGAGACGCGGGCCTTCTTCGGGGAGTCGATCCCGAACCCGCGCGGCGACGTGCTCGACTTCGCGGGGGTCGCCGGTGTGGCGCACGAGGCCGGCGTCCCGCTCATCGTCGACAACACCATCGCGACGCCGTACCTCGTCCGGCCGTTCGAGCACGGCGCGGACATCGTCGTGCACTCGGCGACGAAGTACCTCGCCGGGCACGGCAGCGCCATCGCGGGCGTCATCGTCGACAGCGGCAACTTCGACTGGGCCGCGCACCCGGAGAAGTACCCGCAGCTGACGAGCGTCGAGCACTCCGGGTTCGCCGGCACCGACTTCGCCGCGAAGTTCGGTCGGCGCGCGTTCATCCAGCGCACCCGCTCGAAGCTCTCCGCCGACCTCGGTCCCGCGATCGCGCCGTTCAACGCCTTCCTGGTGCTGCAGGGCATCCAGACCCTGTCGCTCCGCATGGACCGGCACGTGTCGAACGCCGCGACGGTGGCGACGTGGCTCGACGCCCACGAGCAGGTCCAGCACGTGCACTACGCGGGGCTGCCGTCCTCGCCGTGGCACCACCTGCAGCAGCGGTACGTGCCGAAGGGCCCGTCGGCGGTGCTCGCGTTCGACCTGGCCGGCGGCGTCGAGGCCGGTCGGCGCTTCGTCGCGGCGCTCGAGCTGTTCGACCACGTGTCGAACCTCGGCGACGTGCGGTCCCTCGTCGTGCACCCCGCGTCGACGACGCACGTGCAGATGACCCCGGAGGAGCGTGCCGCGGCCGGCGTCGGCGAGGGGCTCATCCGCCTGTCGATCGGCCTCGAGCACGTCGACGACATCCTCGCCGACCTCGCCCGGGGGTTCGCGGCCGCCGCACGGTCGGGCGCCTGACCCGGCGCGGACCCGTCGCGGGGAGGACCCGGCCGTGGGGAGGATAGGTTTGGAGCATGACCTCGCTGGCCGCACCGACCCGCGTGCGGGTGCGCGCTCCCGGCAAGATCAACGTGTACCTGTCGGTCGGCGCGCTGCAGGACGACGGCTACCACGACGTCGCCACCGCCTACCAGGCGGTGTCCCTGTACGAGGACGTCACCGCCGAGCCGGCCGACGACTTCTCGGTGCGCTTCACCGGGCCGATCGACACGAGCGCGGTGCCGACGGACGGCTCGAACCTCGCGATCCGGGCCGCCCGGCTGGTGGCCGAGGCCGCTGGGCACCGGGGTGGCGTCCGGCTCACGATCGACAAGCAGGTGCCCGTCGCCGGCGGCATGGGCGGGGGATCCGCCGACGCCGCCGCGACCCTGCTCGCCTGCGACACGCTCTGGGGCACGGCGCTCGGCCGCGACGAACTCCTGCGGCTGGCCGCCCGTCTCGGCGCCGACGTGCCGTTCGCCTTCGCCGGCGGGACCGCGGTCGGCACCGGGCGGGGCGACGAGCTCAGCCCGGCCCTGGCGAAGGGGGAGTTCCACTGGGTCCTCGCCCTGAGCGACTCCGGGCTCTCGACCCCGGCGGTCTACCGAGCTCTCGACGAGCACCGGGAGCGGTACCGTGCGGACATCCGGCCCGCGCCGACGACCCCGGTGGTCGAGGCGAACGTGCTGCAGGCCCTGCGCGCCGGTGACCCCGACCTGCTCGCGGACTGCCTGCACAACGACCTGCAGGCACCGGCGATGCGGCTGCAGCCAGCCCTGGCGACCACGCTCGAGGTCGGTGAGAAGGCCGGGGCCCTCGCCGGGCTCGTCTCCGGCAGCGGTCCGACGGTGGCGTTCCTGGTCGCCGACCGCGACGCCGCCCTGGAGCTCCAGGTCGAGCTCAGCGCGGCCGGGCTCGTGGCACTCCGGGCGACCGGCCCGGTGCACGGCGCGCGCGTCGTGCACTGACCGGCCGGGCCGTCAACGGTCCGGCCGTGGCGCGGTCAGCCGCGGACGTACTCCGTGATGACGACGCGGCCGGTCTTCCAGTGCTGCTCCGCGTGGAACCCGTTCTCGGCGAGGACGGAGGCGGTCTCGGGCTGGATGTTGCGCGCCTTGGGCGTCCCGCCGACGAACCACACCGTGTCGATGTCGCCGAGGCGGGCGGGGATCGTGGTCGCGAGGTCGCCGTTCTGGTTCCACAGCACGCCGGACTCGGCACCGTCCTTCCGGACCCCGAGGTCGGTCAGCCCGGTGAACGCCCAGGGGTAGGACACCCGGATGATCTCGGCGGTCGTGCCGGGGTGCCCGTAGACGCTGCCGAAGACGACACCGCCGTTCGCACCCGGGGTCGCGCTCCGCTCGGCCTCGATGATCGACGCGGCGTTCGCCCACGTCGAGTCCTGCTTCGAGCGGGGGGTCTTCACGTCGATCGCGCTCGGCACGCTGATGACGAGGAACACGGCCAGTGCCGCCGCCAAGACCGCCCGCGGCCGCACGAGCGTGATCGCGAGGGCGATGAGGAGCGCGACGAACGGCAGGCTGAGCGACGCGTACTTCGGCGAGTACAGGTGCTCGCCGAGCGCGGTGGCACCGACGAGCGCGGCGGTCGGCAGCAGGGCGAGGGGCAGGGCGACGCGGACGGCCTGGGCGCGCAGGACCGCGCGCACCGAGGGCGAGCGACGGTGGGCGGCCGCCAGGCCCACGACGGACCCGGTGACGAGCAGTGCCCACGCGACGGCGGCGTAGGAGTCGATGCCGCCGAACCACGACGTGGCGAACACCTGGGGGAAGGTCCGCTCGCTGATGCCGGTGATCCACCCGACCTGCTTCGACTGGGAGACGACGACGAGCACGAGCGGGGAGACCACCACGGCTGCGGCGCCGGCGGCGACCACCCAGCGGACGAGCACGGCGCGCGGGAGGACAGGCGCCCGCCCCTCGCCCCGGGCCCGCTGCGCCAGGAGCGTCCAGCCGAGGGTCACCGCGTGCGCGACGACCGCCAGCGAGAGGTACACGTTGAAGGTGACGGAGAGCGCGGCGATCAGCCCGTAGGCGACCCACCAGCGTCGGCCGGAGCCCGTCCGGGTCCGCCGGACGGCCGTGATCCCGACGAGGGTCAGGCAGACGGCCAGCGTGGTGATCGTGGCGTAGGGACGGCCCTCGGACCCGGCCCACTGCACGCGGGGCAACGCCAGGAACACGAGCCCGGCGGTGATCCCGAGCCGACGACCGCCGAGGCGCCGACCGAGGGCGACGACCAGTCCGGCCGCGACGCCGATCGCCAGGGCGCTCGGGAAGCGGAGGGTGAAGGGCGTGTACCCCACGAGCCAGAACCAGGCGTGGATCAGCGCGTAGTACAGACCGTGCACCGCGTCGACGGTGTGGAGCTCGGCCCACAGCTGAGGCCAGCTCCGCTGCGCGCTCGTGACCGTGGCGGCCTCGTCGTACCAGAGCGAGGGGACCCAGGCGAAGAGGGCACCCGTGACCACGCCGAGCGCGCCGATCGTGAGCTCCGGCGTCCGCACGGCGGCGATCCGGGCCGCGGCGGACGCGGACCGGAGGCGGGTGCGGACCGGCGTCGCGCCGGCCGAGGCGGGGACACGGATCGTCCCGGTCTGGGGTGCAGTCACGCCCGCGACGGTACCGCCCGGGGCTGGGCGGGTGCCCCGTGCCGAGCGGGTCCTCCGTGAGAGTTCGCGATGCCGTAGGGTCACGGACACCATGACGACACTCCGCATCCGCGACGCCGCTCGGTACCTCGGCGTCAGCGACGACACCGTCCGGCGACTGGTGGAGGCCGGCACCCTGCCTCGCGCCGAGGACCCCGCCGGCCGGACCGTGGTCGAGGGACGGGACCTGGCAGCGTACGTCCGCGGGCGCGACAGCGGGCTCGACGACCCCTCCGGCGTCCGCAGCTCGGCGCGGAACCGCTTCGTCGGCATCGTCACCGACCTGGTCGTCGAGGGGGTCGTCGCCCAGGTCGAGCTGCAGGCCGGTCCGAACCGGGTGGTGTCGCTCATGACGGCCGAGGCGGTCCGGGACCTCGGGCTCGAGGTCGGCTCGGTCGCGGTGGCGTCGGTCAAGGCCACCATGGTGACGGTCGAGGTCCCCGATTCGCCCGAGCGCGCGAAGTGACCGCCGACGCTCCCGACCAGGCGTCGCTCGACGCCCGTCGCCGCACGACCTCCCGCACGGCCGCGCTCGACGGTGCCGGGCAGCGCGCCCTCGACGCCCTCGCCGCGGCACGGGTGCTCGTCGTCGGCGCCGGCGGACTCGGGGCGCCCGTGCTGACCTACCTGGCCGGCGCGGGACTCGGTCGCGTCACGATCGTCGACCACGACGTCGTCGACACCTCCAACCTCGCGCGGCAGACCCTCTTCTCGGCCGCCGACGTCGGTCGGCAGAAGGCCGTCTGCGCCGCCGAGCGGGTCCGCGGCGTCGACCCGGTCGTCGAGGTCGTCGCGCTGGCCGAACGCTTCCGGCCCGAGCACGTCGCCGGGCACGACGTCGTGGTCGACGCGGCGGACAGCGTCGAGGTCACCCGCGCCGTGTCGGACGCCTGCGCCGCCGCGGGGGTGCCGTTCGTGTGGGGGACGGCGCTCGGCTACGACGGGCAGGTCTCGGTCTTCCACGACGTGGCCGCGGAGCCGGTGGACTTCCACGACCTGCACCCCGAGGCGCTGCCCGACGAGGGCTCCTGCGCCGCGGACGGTGTGCTGCCCGCGCTCTGCGGGGCGGTCGGATCGGTGATGGCGGCCCAGGTGACCGCGCTCGTCGCCGGCCTGGGCGAGCCGCTGCTCGGCCGGGTGCTCACGGTGGACGCGCGCCGGTGGCGGTGGACCGAGAGTCCGCTGCGGCGCGGACCGGGATCGGTGCGTCCCGCGCTGCCGACCCTCGCCGAACCGCCCCGGATCGCCCCGGCGGAGCTCGCGCGGCGGATGCGGGAGGACGGCGACCGCGTGGTCCTCGTCGACGTCCGCACCGACGAGGAACGCGCAACCGGTGTCGTGCCGGGGTCCCGCACCCCGGACGCGCTCGACGCGGGGGACGGCAGCGCCGAGCTCGTCGTCGTCTGCGCGTCGGGTGTCCGCGCCACCGCATGGGCCCGGACCGCCGCTGCCGCACGCCCGAGCGGGGCCGCCCCGGTCGTCGTGCTCGACGGGGGGATCAGCGCCTGGCGGCGTGAGGGGCTCCCGACGGAGCAGTGACCGCAGGTGCGGCTACGATGAGCACGTGAAGCCGCTGCTGCGTTCCGCAACCCTCGCCCTCGTCGTGACCGTGGGTCTGACGCTCGCCGCCTGCTCGGCCGGATCGCCCTCCGGAGGAACGGCCGCGACCGGCAACGGTTCGCCGAGCAGCAGCGCGTCGCCGAACAGCAGCGCGTCCGGTGCCGCGCCGACCGGCACGATCACCGTGTTCGCGGCGGCGTCGCTCCAGCGCACCTTCACGGAGCTCGGGAAGCAGTACGAGCAGGACCACGCGGGCACGACGGTCCGGTTCTCGTTCGCGGGCTCGAGCGACCTCGTCTCCCAGATCACGAACGGCGCACCCGCCGACGTGTTCGCGTCCGCGGACGAGGCGAACATGGCGAAGCTCTCGACGACGGACCTCGCCAGCGGGTGGCCGCGGGACTTCGCCACGAACACGCTCGAGATCGCGGTCGCACCGGGCAACCCGGAACACATCCGCGGGCTGCGGGACCTGACCGCGAGCGGCGTGCAGGTCGTGACGTGCGCGGCCCCCGTGCCGTGCGGTGCGGCCACGGCGGAGGTCGAGCAGGCCGCCGGTGTCGAACTCCGCCCGGTGAGCGAGGAGCAGTCCGTGACCGACGTGCTCGGCAAGGTCGAGTCGGGCGAGGCGGACGCCGGCCTGGTGTACGTCACCGACGTCGAGGGGGCCGGCGGCGGGGTCGACGGCGTCCCATTCGCCGAGTCCGCGAAGGCCGTGAACACGTACCCGATCGGCGTCCTGAAGGAGTCGACGAACCCGGAGCTCGCGGCGTCCTTCGCCGCCTACGTCCGCTCCGACGCCGGACGGAAGGTCCTCGCCGACGCGGGGTTCGGCGCCCCCTGACGATGCCCGCCCCGCTCACGCCACGGCGCACCCCGACCCGGGGCACCTCGACCCGGCGCACCCCGACCCCGCGCACCCCGGTGCCGTGGTGGCTGCCCGTGCCGGCCGTGGTCGGCGGCCTGTTCGTCGTCGTGCCCGTGCTCGCCATGGTCGGCCGCGTCGACTGGTCGTCCTTCGTCGCGCTCGTGACCGCGCCCGCCTCGACCACCGCGCTCGGGCTGAGCCTCGGCACCGCCGCCGCCGCGACGGGGGTGTCGTTCGTCCTCGGCTACCCGCTCGCCGTGCTCTTCGCCCGGTCGACCTCCCGCTGGGTGGGCGTGCTCCGTGCCCTCGTCCTGCTGCCGCTCGTGCTCCCGCCGGTCGTCGGGGGACTCGCGCTCCTGGCGGCCTTCGGACGGCTCGGCGTGCTCGGGGCGTTCCTCGACGAGCACGGCCTGCGCATCGCGTTCACGACCACGGCGGTCGTGATGGCGCAGGTGTTCGTCTCGATGCCCTTCCTGGTGTCGTCGATCGAGGGGTCGCTCCGCACCGGCGGGGGACGTGCCGAACGGGTCGCCGCGACGCTCGGCGCCGGTCCGACGCGGACCTTCCTCACCGTGACGACACCGCGCGTGCTCCCCGGGATCACGTCGGGCCTGGTGCTCTGCGGCGCACGGGCACTCGGCGAGTTCGGTGCCACGCTCACCTTCGCCGGCAGCCTGGAGGGCGTCACGCGCACGCTCCCGCTCGAGGTGTACCTGCAGCGCGAGGTCGACCCGGACACGGCGGTCGCGCTCGCCCTCGTGCTGGTCGTGGTCGCCCTGGTCGTCATCGGCACGACCACGCTGCGGAACCGGCCGGTGATCGCGTGAGCGAGGGCACGGGCCTCGTCGCCCACGTCGTCGTGCCGTCGCGGGGCGTCGACGTCCGCCTGACGATCGGCCCGGCAGAGTGCGTCGCCCTGGTCGGCCCGAACGGGGCCGGCAAGTCGACGGTGGTGGAGGCCCTCGCGGGGCTCCTCGGCACCCGCGACGGCAGCGTCGTGCTCGCCGGCCGCGACCTCACCACCGTGCCCACGCACCGCCGCCGGGTCGGCCTGGTCGCGCAGCGCCCCGACCTGTTCGCGCACCGGTCGGTCGCCGGCAACGTCGCCTTCGGTCCGCGGGCGACGGGTGCGAGCGGCCGGGAGGCGCGACTCCGGTCCGCCGCGGCCCTCGCCGCCGTCGGCGCGTCCGGTCTGGCCGACCGGTCGCCGGACACGCTGTCCGGCGGTCAGGCCCAGCGCGTCGCCGTCGCCCGGGCGCTCGCCACCGACCCGGCGCTCCTGCTCCTCGACGAACCGACCACGGCGCTCGACGTCGACGCCCGCGCCGAGGTCCGCGACGCTCTCCGCACCGCGCGGTCCGGCCGACCGACGCTCCTGGTCACGCACGACCCCCTCGAGGCCGTCGCGCTCGCCGACCGCATCGTCGTGCTGCAGGACGGCGTCGTCGTCGAGGAGGGCCCCACCGACACCGTCCTCCGACGACCGCGCACGCCGTTCTCGGCGTCCTTCTCGGGTCTGGTGCTCGTCCCGGGGACCGCCACCGCGACCGGGATCGCGCCCGACGGCGGGGGCGAGCTGCCGTCCGCGGCGCACACCGTGCCTCCCGGCCGGGCAGCCGTCGCCGCACTCCACCCGACGGCCGCCGTGATCAGCCGTGACGGTGCCGGGCTGGCGCGCGTCGTGACCGCGGTCGAGCCGCGGGACGGCCTCGTCCGGGTGCGCGCCGGCGACCTCGTGGTGGACGTGACCGTCGCGACCGCTGCCGGCGTGGGACTCGCGCCCGGCCTGCCGGTGCGCATCGCGGTCGACGCGGACGAGGTCAGCGTCTACGAGCCCGCCGGTGCGACGACCTAGCCCCCGGCGAAGGGCGGCATGACGTCGACGGTCGCGACGCCCGCCAGCGGCGTCGAGCGGTCACGGGTGGTCACGCCGTCCACCAGGTAGGAGCACCGCTCCTGCAGGGCCGTCCACCGGTCGGTGTCCGTGGCCGCCACGCGCCGCAGGGCGTCGTCGAGGGTCGCCGCGTCGACCGTGACCTCGTCCTGTCCGACGGCCGCACGGGCCGCCGCGAAGAACCGCATCGTCGTCACCGTCATCCTCCGATCGCGCTCATGCCGCGGGCGGGGTGCACGATGCCGTCCGCGTCGTCGCCGTGGTCGCGGGGCTTCGCCCACATCGCCCGCCGCCAGGTCTCGAGCAGGACGTCGTCGTCCGCGCCGGCGCGCAGGGGTCCGAGCAGGTCGACCTCG
Organism: Curtobacterium sp. ME26; assembly: GCF_903970945.1. Lineage (NCBI taxonomy): Bacteria > Bacillati > Actinomycetota > Actinomycetes > Micrococcales > Microbacteriaceae > Curtobacterium > Curtobacterium sp. ME26. Next base: position 36,098 of record NZ_CAJCKG010000023.1, on the reverse strand, counting down.
TCGTCCGAGAACAGGCAGGAGCGCACGTGCCCCTCCGCCGTCAGGCGCGTGCGGGTGCAGTCGGCGCAGAACGACTCGGTGATGCTCGCGATGATGCCGACGGTGCCGAGCAGCGTGCCGTCGAGGGTGCTGACGCGGTAGCGCTCGGCCGGGGCGCCGTCCCGCGGTGCCTCGTCCGGCTCGAGCCGGAAGCGCTCGCCGAGCACGGCGCGCGTCTCCTCGGCCGTGACCATGGTGGCGCCGTCCCAGGCGTGGCCGGGGTCGAGCGGCATCTGCTCGATGAAGCGGAGCTCGTGGCCGCGCTCGAGGCACCAGGCGAGCAGGTCGACCGCCAGGTGGTCGTTGATCCCGCGGAGCAGGACGGCGTTCACCTTCACCCCGAGGCCCGCGTCCGCCGCCGCGGCGATGCCCTCGAGCACGCGGTCGAGGAACGGGCGCCGGGTGACCTCGGCGAAGACGTCCGGGTCGACGGTGTCGAGCGAGACGTTCACGCGGCGGAGACCGGCGTCCGCCAGGGCCTGCGCCCGGTTCGCCAGGCCGATCGCGTTCGTGGTGATCGACAGCTCGACGTCGTGCGCGGAGCAGCGGCGGACGATGTCGACCAGGTCGGCGCGCAGGAGGGGCTCGCCGCCGGTGAAGCGGACCTTCCGGACGCCGAGCGTGTCCGCGGCGAGGCCGACCAGCCGCTCGATCTCGGCCGCGGTCATGAGCGCGTCCGAGGGGATCACCGGGAGGCCCTCGGCCGGCATGCAGTAGGTGCAGCGGAGGTTGCAGCGCTCGGTGAGCGACACCCGCAGGTCGACGGCGCGACGGGCGAACCGGTCGACCAGCCCGGGGTCGTCCCCGGGTCGGGGAGGCAGGGCCGGCGACTCGCTGCGCACCCGGCGCAGCAGGCCGGTCGAGGGCAGGATCCGCGCCGTCATCCCGGTGATGCTACCCCGCGTCGACGCGGTCGCGGCTGCGGGGGTCCGCGGACCGCCACCCGCGGGGGTCGAGTCGCCGTCCCCACCGGAGCCAGTCGTCACGGCGGGTGCGGACGAGCGTGACCACGAGGATGACGAGCACCGCGGCCAGGAGCCACCAGCGGAAGGCGGGCGCCGACGGCCACACCCCGCGCAGGGCGATCGCGAGGTTCAGGGCCATCCACTCCCAGCGGCCCGAGAGCACGACGAACGGGATGAGGAGCAGCGCGTACCAGGGGTAGCGCGGGGTGACGGCGAGGAACGTCACGCCGATCATCAACACCTCGGCGGACCAGGGACGGGCCGGGTCGGCCAGGCGCCAGGACACCACGGCGGCGAGGAGCACGATCAGCCCGACGACGACGGTCGCCGCGTCGCCCGGGACGACGGACGACACGAGGGCGAACCGGGAGCCGTCCTCGTAGCCCTCCTCGGACAGGTACCCGGGCAGGTACCCGAGCACCTTCGGGCCGGTGGTGATCACGTAGGGGACGTAGAGCAGGGCGAAGACACCGATGCCGACCGGGACCGCCCACCAGTGCCTCCACCGGTTCAGGAGCGGCGGGTACACGATCGCGGGGATGAGCTTCGTCGCGGTCGCCGCACCGAGGGCGATCCCGCCCCACGCCGGCCGGCCGAAGGCGACGAGCACGACACCCGCGGTGGCGAGTGCGGCACCGACGACGTCGACGTGCGAGTTCGTGACCGCCTCGGAGGCGACCAGGGGAGACCACGCCCAGAGCGCGGCCCACCAGGTGGGACGGCCGATGCGGCGGAGCACCATCACCAGGCCGACGGTGACGCCGAGCGACACGAGGAGCCCGGCGACCTGGAACGGCATGTACTGGGCGGTCGCGGGCACGAACGCCCGCACCCCGGCGAACCACAGCTGCGCCATCGGCGGGTAGATGGTGACGACGTCGGGCCGGTTGATCGCCACGCAGTGCCCGTCGGCGCCGTCGCCGAGGCCGCGCATCCGCGGTTCGAGGGGCTTGCACGTGCCGTCGATCTTGTCCGGGAAGAGCCAGTCCGGGCGCAGGTCGGCGAGCGCGTTCGACTGCGGTGTGTATGCGTACGGTGATGTACCGGCGTGCTGTACGATCCCGTCCCAGGCGTACCGGGCAGAGTCGGTGCTGGTGTTCGGCGGACCGACGAGCGCCGCGATCCCGACCACGACCGCACCGCCCAGGACGATCCGGGTCGTCCACCCACGGGGCACGAAGCGCAGCGCGACGACCGCCCCGGCGAAGACCGCCCAAGCGATCAGCGTCCAGGCAACGAATGGTGCACGATGACCGGCACGGAGGAACCCCAGATGCGTGATGCCGAAGGCGATGACGCCCGCCAGCGCCACCACGCCGACGACGGACAGGACGGTCGACACGACCGCGGTCGTCGGGACGGAGGCGGCGCGCGGTCGTCTGCTCATGGTTCCCCGAGGCTACCGATCGTGCGACGGGTCCTGCTGGACGCACGGGCGACCATGGCGTCCCCGAACCGGAACGCCCGGTCGGCCGTCGTCTGGGGTCGGCTGCTCGGCATCGCGTTCGTCGTCTGCTTCGGCACCGGCGTCTACAGCCACCTCCTGCAGGACCCGCTGCCCGGGATGCGCTTCCCGACGCGTCCGGCGCAGCTGTACCAGTTCACACAGGGCCTGCACATCACCGCGGGCATCGCGATCATCCCGCTGCTGCTCGCGAAGCTGAACGTCGTCATGCCCGCGCTGGCGCAGGTCCCGCCCGTGCGCGGGGTGCTCCACCTGCTCGAGCGGCTGTCGATCTCCGTGCTCGTGTCGGCGTCGATCGTGCAGGTCGGCACCGGGCTGCTCAACACGTACCAGTGGTACCCGTTCCCGTTCCCGTTCCGGCAGACCCACAACGCGATGGCCTACGTCATCATCGGGTCGCTCGTCGTGCACATCGCGTCGAAGCTGCCCGTGATCACGCGCTACTGGCGGGCGCGGGACGCCTACGACGCCGAGGGGCGGTTCGTCGCGGACCCGACGGTGGGCAGCGAGCTGCTGCCGGACGGCCGGGAGGCCCGCCCCGCGGTGGGCGAGCGCGCCGCGGCCGCGCAGACGGCCGGCTCGTACCCCCGCGGCCTGACCGGCCGCCTGCTCCGGTGGGTGGACGGCCCGGCTGCGCCGGCTGCGCCGGCGGGCGCTCCCGAGACTCGGGCTGACGGACAGTTTCGCGGTCCCGAGACCGCGAATCCGTCCGCGGAGCCGAGGCTCGCGGACGGTACCAGCGGGGCGGGGGCGGGGCGTGCCTCCCGGCCGGAGCAGGCGGAGCCCGCGACCAGCGGATTGCGCCAGCGGATCGCCCGACGCGGCTTCGTGGCGGCCGTCACCGCCGCGACCGTCGGGGTCGTCGCCCTGACCGCGGGGCAGTCGAACCGGCTGCTCGAACCGCTCAACGTCTTCGGGGCGCGCCAGCGGCACATCGGTCCCCAGACCCTCCCGGTGAACCGGACCGCGCGCGCCGCCGGGGTCCTCGCGACCGCCACGGCCGCCGACTGGACGCTCACGGTCGTCGGGAAGGACGTCACGCGGACGTTCTCCCGCGCCGAGCTCGTCGCCCTCGGGACCGCGACCGCCGACCTGCCGATCTCGTGCGTCGAGGGATGGAGCCAGACGGCCTCGTGGCGGGGCGTCCGGATGCGCGACCTGCTCGCCTCGGTGCAGGCGGAGCCGGAGACACCGGTGCGGATCACGAGCCTCGAGCAGAGCGGTGGCTACCGCGTGACCGAGATGGGCGCGGAGTACGTCGCCGACCCGACGACGCTCCTGGCCCTCGAGGTGAACGGGCAGACGCTCGACCTGGACCACGGGTTCCCCGCCCGGGTGATCGCACCCGGTCGGCCCGGCGTGCTGCAGACCAAGTGGATCGGGAAGATCGAGGTGATCCGATGAGGGCCACGAGGATCGTGCTCGTCGTGCTGGGCGTGCTCGTCATGGCGTTCGGTGCGTACGTGCTCGTCACGACCGTCCGTCCGAACCGCATCGGGGGGCTGGCGACGTGGCTGCTCGCCGCGGTCGTGCTGCACGACGCGGTGCTCTCGCCGTTCGTCGTCGCCGTCGGGCTCCTGCTGCGCCGGACGGGGCGGCGGCTCGGCGTGGGTGTCCTGGTCGTCGTGCAGGCCACCGTGGTGCTCGGGAGCGTGCTCGCGCTCGTCGTCCTGCCCGAGATCGCCGCCAAGCACCACGGGCAGAAGAACCCCACCGTGCTGCCGTTCGACTACACGACGCGACTGCTCGTGGTCGAGGGGGTGCTGCTCGCCGCGGTGGTCGTCGCCCTCGTCATCGGTGTGGTCCGCGCCCGGCGGTCCCCACGACCACTGGTTGCAGCGACAACCAATGGGTAGCATGAGCGCATGACCGACGAGACGCCGTGGCTCACCCGCGACCAGCTGCGGGCGTGGATGAAGCTCGTCGCCGTCATGGAGCTCCTGCCCGCGGCGCTCGACCAGCAGCTGCAGCGCGACGCCGACCTGACGCACTTCGACTACATGGTGGTCGCCATGCTGTCCGAGACGGACGGCCGGACCCTGCGGATGTCGGCGCTCGCCGCCGCCACGAACGCGTCGCTGCCGCGGCTGTCGCACGTGGTGTCGCGCCTCGAGAAGCGCGGGCTCGTCACGCGCTGCCCGTCCGTCGACGACCGCCGCGCAACCGACGTCCGACTGACGGACGCCGGGTACGACGCCATCGTCGCCGCGGCACCGGACCACGTCCGGACCGCACGCCGCTTCGTCATCGACGCGCTCGACGACGGCCAGGTCGGCCAGCTCGACGGCATCACCCGCGCGCTGCTCGAGCGACTCGACCCCGAGGGGCGCTTCGCCGCGCTCACCTACCCGCGGGAGGAGGACGACCCGGCGCTGTGCGAGGCGCGGCTGACGGGTGCGGAGGCCGGGTCCGTCGGTGCCGGGTCGGCGGGCGGCGCCGCGGCGGGCCCGACGGGGGTGCTGTTCCGCGAGGTGACCGCCGACGACACCGCGCTGCTGCGGCACGCGACACTCGCCGCGATGAACTGGCAGGCGCCGACCTTCACCGACGCCGAGCTCGACCGTCCGGACTTCGCCCACTACTTCGCCGACTTCGACCCGTCGCGCGACCACGGCGTCGTCGCGGTGGACGGCGACGGACCGGTCGGGGTCGCCTGGGTGCGCTTCCTGCCCGCCGACGACCCGGGCTACGGCTTCGTGTCCGAGGACATCCCGGAGCTGACGCTCGCCGTCGAACCGCGCGGGCGGGGTCGCGGGATCGGCACGGCGCTGCTGACCCGTCTGCTCGCCGCGGGGCGGACGGCGGGGTGGCCCGGCGCGAGCCTCAGCGTCGAGGACGGCAACACCGGCGCGCGCATCCTCTACGAGCGCGTCGGCTTCCGGACCGTCGGGCGGAACGGTGACTCGGACACCATGCTCGTGCGCTTCCGAACCGCACCGGGTGGAGCGCTGGTACACCAGTAGGCTCGGCGCATGACCGACCGTGCCACGCCGTCCGACACGTACTCCTACCTCGGACCCGCCGGCACCTTCACCGAGGCGGCGCTCAAGCTCGTCGAGGCGGCGGCCGGCAAGCCGTGGCGCAGCGTCAACAACGTCGGCGAGGCGCTCGACGACGTCGTGAGCGGCCGCTCGGTCGGTGCGGTGATCGCGATCGAGAACAGCGTCGACGGCGGGGTCAGCGCGACCCAGGACGCCCTCGCCCGGATCCCCGGCGTGCGGATCGTGGGCGAGTACCTCGTGCCGGTCGACTTCGTGCTGGTCGCCCGGCACGGCACCGCGCTCGCCGACGTCCGGACCGTGAACGCCCACCCCGTGGCGTACGCGCAGACGCACCGGTGGCTCGAGCGGAACCTCCGCGGGCACGGGCACATCCCGGCATCGTCGAACGTCGCGGCCGCGACCGCGCTCCTCGACGAGCACCCCGTCGCCGATGCCGCGGTGGCACCGCCGGGCATCACCGACCACCACGACCTGGCGGTGCTCGCGTCGTCGATCGGGGACAACGCCTCGGCCGTGACCCGCTTCGTGCTCGTGTCCCGCACGCTCGCGATCCCGGAGCGCACGGGCGCGGACAAGACGAGCGTCATCGTCGAGCTGCCGAGCGAACACCCGGGCGCCCTGGTCGACATGCTCGAGCAGTTCGCGACCCGGGGCATCAACATGGGACTGCTGTCGTCGCGCCCGATCGGTGACGAGCTCGGTCGCTACCGGTTCGTCATCGACCTCGACGGGCACGTGCGGGACGAGCGGGTGGCCGACGCGCTGCTGGGCCTCCGGCGCTTCAGCCCGCGCGTGACGTTCCTCGGCTCGTACCCTCGGGCCGACGGCTTCCGGCCCGAGGTCTCCGCGCGCTACTCGGACGAGGCGTTCGTCGAGGCGCGCGACTGGCTCCGCGCCATCGTGTCCGGCGAGCCCGACCCGGCCTGACGGTGGCCGGTCGCTGGCCGCAGCTGCCACGGGACGCAAGGAAGGCGGTGCCTCGCAGCGGGATGACGCTGCGAGGAACCGCCTTCGTTGCGTGTAGCGAGGAAGGGACGGCTCAGCTGTGCTCGGCCTCGACCCGGCGCGTCGCCCGCGTCTGGTCGTCGGGACCGGCGACGCGCACGGTCAGACCGCCGGCGTCGATCCGCGCCCGGAACGCGACGACCTCGCCCACGGGGTCGCCGTCGATCTCGAACTCGTCCGGCCGCTCCAGGCGTGCGACGAACTCCTGGCCGCGGATGTAGCGCAGCGGGCGTTCCTCGCGGGCGGCGGTGGTGATGCGCTTGCCGACCGCGGTCTGGCCCATCTTCGAGCGGCGGAACGAGCGCAGGATCGCGTTCTCCCAGAGCATGCGAGCGGCGATGCGGACCCAGCCGAAGAAGCCGCGCGGCCGCATCACGACGATGTCGAACACGCCGTCGTCGATCTCGGCGTCGGGCAGCAGGGTCGCACCGGCCTGCAGCATGCCGCAGTTGCCGACGATCAGGGAGTGCGCGCGGACGGACTGGTTGCTCTCACCGTCGAGCTTGTACTTGAACTCGAACGCGTCGGCGTCGCGGAGGGACCGGACCAGCGAGTCGACGTAGGCGAGCCAGCCGACCTTCTTCTTGAGCTCCGGCTTGGTGTTCGCCAGCATGCGGGCGTCGAGCCCGAGGCCGGCCATCACGAGGAAGCCGTGCTGCTCGCGGTCCCCGCCCGCACGCTCGATCTCGAGCTCACCGAAGTCGATCGCCCGGTCCTCGCCGCGGAAGATCGTCCGGACGCTCGCGCCCAGGTCGTCGATCGGCGCGGGGATGTTGCGCGCGAGCAGGTTGCCCGTGCCGCTCGGCAGCAGGGCGAGCTTGGCGCCGGAGCCGTGCACGACCTCGGCGACCGCGCGGACGGTGCCGTCGCCACCGGCCGCGGCGACGACGTCGGCCCCGGCCTCGAGCGCGGCCTCGGCCATCCCGCCGCCCGGGTCCTCCTCCGAGGTCTCGAACCAGAGCGTCTCGGCCCAGCCGGCCTCCTGCTCGTGCTTCGCGACGGTGCTCTTCAGGGTCTCCAGGTGCACCTTGACCGGGTTGTAGACGACGGCGGCCGTCCGTTGCTCGGTCGGGAGGGCGTCCTGGTCCGCGGGCGCGGTCTCCGATGGGGTCGACATGCCGCCGACGTTACCGATGTGCGCCTGCGAAGGGACGCCCCTCAGCGCCGGTCGTGCAGCGTCACCGGGTAACCGTCCGGGTCGGCGAACGTGAACGTGCGGCCGAAGGGCCCGTCGAACGGCTCGGTGACGATCGTGTGGCCGTCCGCCACGAGTGCGTCGTGGACCGCCTGGACGTCGGTCGCGTGGAACCAGAGCGCGACGCCGAGCGCCGGCTGCCCGGCGGTCAGGTCGGTCCCCGGCACGAGGTCGCGGAGCGCGAACGCGATCGGCTCGGTCTGGAAGACGACGGCGTGCGGCGGGCCGGCGAGGGAGCGGACGAGTCCGAGGTACCGCTCGTAGAACGTCTGCGAGGCGTCGAGGTCGCGGACCTGCAGCGAGGTGAAGTCGATCCCGGTGGCGGGCATGGTGTGCTCCTTCGTTCGGTGTCAGATGCCTGACATGAGCAGTATGTGTCAGACTCCTGACATGCGTCAAGAGCGGATCGACCTCGACAGCTCGGTCGGCTACGTCCTGAAGGAGGCAGCGAGCGCCCTGCGGCTCGCGATGGAGGACGCCCTCCGTCCGCTCGGCATGACGATCACGCACTACTCGTGCCTGGAACTCCTCGCGCAGCGTCCCGGTCTGTCCAACTCCGAGCTGGCCCGGGGCACCTTCGTGACCCGGCAGTCGATGAACACGCTCCTGCAGCAGCTCGAACGTGACGGCATCGTCAGCCGTCCGGCCACCCCGACCTCGGGCCGGGTCCTGCCGACGACCCTCACCGACGCCGGCCGACGGCAGCGCGAGCAGGCGAGCGCCGCCGTGCGCGAGGTCGAGCTGCGGATGACCCGGGACCTCGACGAGGCGGGACGCGCAGCGGCCTTCCGTCTGCTCCGCGGGATGGTCGCCGCCCTGCGCGACCAGCCGTCGACGGACGCCACCGACTGACGGACGGGAGGCCCGTGGCGGGACCGCCACGGGCCTCCCGTCCGGTGGTCACACGGTCCCTCTAGGATGATCCGGTGATCGATCTCCAGCTCCTGCGCGACCACCCGGACGTCATCAAGGCCTCGCAGGAGGCGCGCGGCGCCTCCGTGTCCGTCGTCGACGACGCGGTCGCCGCGGACACCGCTCGGCGCGGCGCGATCACCGCGTTCGAGGCCCTCCGTGCAGAGCAGAACGCCTTCGGCAAGACCGTCGCGAAGGCCCCGAAGGACGAGAAGGCCGCCCTCGTGCAGCAGGCGCAGGCCCTCGCCGCGAAGGTGAAGGACGCCCAGGCCGAGGTCACCTCGGCGGAGGAGGCGTTCGACCGTGTCGTCCGCTCGATCCCGAACGTGGTGCTGCCCGACGTGCCGAAGGGCGGCGAGGACGACTTCGTCACGCTCCGCACGGTCGGCACGAAGCCCGAGTTCGACTTCGAGCCGAAGGACCACGCGGACCTCGGCGAGCACCTCGGCATCATCGACATCCCGCGCGGCGTGAAGGTCTCCGGGTCGCGCTTCTACTTCCTGCGGGGTCTCGGCGCGCGGCTCGAGGTCGCGCTCATGAACCTCGGCCTCGACCGTGCGATCGAGCACGGGTTCGAGCCGCTCATCACCCCGACGCTCGTGCGTCCGGAGACGATGGCGGGCACCGGGTTCCTCGGCGAGCACGCGGCCGAGGTCTACCGGCTCGAGGCCGACGACCTGTACCTCACCGGCACGAGCGAGGTCGCCCTCGCCGGGTTCCACGCCGACGAGATCCTGTCGTTCCCGGAGTCGGGCGAGGGCATCCGCTACGCCGGCTGGTCGACCTGCTACCGGCGCGAGGCCGGTTCGGCGGGCAAGGACAACCGCGGCATCCTCCGCGTGCACCAGTTCAACAAGCTCGAGATGTTCGCGTACGTGCTCCCCGAGCAGGCCGAGGCGGAGCACCAGCGCCTCGTCGCGATGCAGGAGTCGATGATGCAGGACCTCGGCCTGCACTACCGCGTGATCGACGTCGCGGGCGGTGACCTCGGCACGAGTGCCGCGCGGAAGTACGACATCGAGGCGTGGGTCCCGACGCAGGGCACCTTCCGCGAGCTCACGTCGACCTCGAACTGCACGACGTTCCAGGCCCGCCGTCTCGACACCCGGTACCGGACGGAGACCGGCAAGACGGCGCCGGTCGCCACCCTGAACGGCACGCTCGCCACCACCCGCTGGATCGTCGCGATCCTCGAGACCCACCAGCAGGCCGACGGGTCGGTGGTGGTGCCGGAGGTGCTCCGTCCGTACCTGGGCGGCGTCGAGGTGATCGAGCCCCGATGAGCGCGCACGAGCGGTTCGTCGACGGGTCGGCGCAGGGCGGGTCGTCGGCGACCGGGACTGCTGCGACCGGGACTGCTGCGACCGGCACTGCTGCGACCGGCACTGCTGCGTCCGGCGCTGCTGCGGCCGACACGGCTGCTGCGCCTACGCGCACCAAGCGCTGGCTCGTCGCGCTCGACGTCGACGGCACGACCATGCGCGAGGACGGCGTCATCACCGACACCGTGATCGCCGCGGTGCAGGAGGCCGAGGCCGCCGGGCACGAGGTCATGCTCTCCACCGGCCGCAGCGAGTCGATGACGATCCCGCTCCTGGAGCGGCTCGGCATCCGCTCGAAGTACGTCGTCTGCGCGAACGGCGCGCTCACGCTGGCCCGCCGCGAGGACGGGTCGTACGAGCGCGTCCACGTCGAGCGCTTCGACCCGAGCGACGTCCTGCAGGTCATCCACGGTGCCCTGGCGAACGCTGCCTTCGGCGTCGAGGACGAGACCGGGCACTTCCTGCTCTCCGGGAACTTCCCCGACGACACCATGACCGTCGCCGGCGAGCACGTGGAGTTCGAGCAGCTGCTCGGCACCGAGGCCACCCGCGTGGTCGTCATCTCGCCCGGCCACGACACCGAGGACTTCCTGCAGGTCGTCGAGCGCATGGGCCTGTCGAAGGTGTCGTACTCGGTCGGTTGGACCTCGTGGCTCGACATCGCTCCCGAGGGCGTGACGAAGGCCACCGCGATGGAGCGCGTCCGCGAGTGGCTCGACATCCCGCGGTCCCGCGTGCTCGCGGCCGGAGACGGGCGCAACGACATCGACATGCTGCGCTGGGCGTCGACCTCCGGCCGCGGTGTCGTGATGGGGCAGGCACCGGACGACGTGGTCGAGGCCGGCAACGAGCTCACCGGCGGGGTCACCGACGACGGCCTGGCGGCCGCCCTCGACGCGCTCCCGCGCTGACGGCCGGGAGGCCCGGTAGACTTCCCGGGACGCGGTCACGTCTCGCCACGTGGTCGCGTCACGGAGGGTTGTCCGAGTGGCCGATGGAGCCTGTCTTGAAAACAGGTGGGCAGCGATGTCTCGTGGGTTCGAATCCCACACCCTCCGCACGATGAGCGCCGGGACCCGCATCCGCCTGGTCGAGCTCGCGGACGCCGCCGAGCTCGCCGTGGTCGTCAGCGCGAGCGCCGACCACCTGCGGCCGTGGGAGCCCACGCGACCGGAGTCCTACTTCACCGAGGCCGGTCAGCGCGCGACGATCGGATCGCTGCTCGCGGCCGCACAGAACGGCGGGAGCGTGCCGTTCGTGATCGTCGGCGACGACGACGAGCTGCTCGGCCGGATCACCCTGAGCGGCGTGACCCGCGGTGCCCTGCAGTCCTGCGCGCTCGGCTACTGGGTGCGTGCGGACCGGGTGCGCCAGGGGCACGCGACGCGGGCGGTCGGTCTCGCCGTGCGGCACGCGTTCCGGGAGCTCGGGCTGCACCGGGTGCAGGCGGAGACCCTGCCGGAGAACGCGGCCTCGCAGCGGGCGCTCGCGCACAACGGGTTCGAGCGGTACGGCTTCGCGCCGCGGTACATCCGCATCGCGGGGGAGTGGCGCGACCACGTCATGTTCCAGGTGCTCGTGCCGGACGCCTGACGCGGGGGCTGGGGCGGCGCTGCCCGCTGCCCGCTGCCCGCTGCACAACGGGGGGCACATCGCGCCGTGCAATGACGTGGTGCGAAGTGCTTCCCGTTGTGCGGGACCGCGTCGAACCGCGATCCCGACGTCGAACCAGGGCGGGGTGCTGGTTCGGTGTCGGATCCGTGGTTCGACGGCGTCCGGCACGCCCGACGCCAGCGGGCAGTGCTCAGGGGCGGGCGCCGAGCGCGGCGAGCTCCGCCCGGGTCCGGGCACCGTGCTTCCGGAGCAGGTTCGCCACGTGGTACTTCACCGTGTTCGGGCTGATCCCCAGCCCCTCGGCGATCTCCCGGTTCCCGACACCGGTCACGACCAGCCGCAGGACGTCGCGCTCCCGCTCGGTGAGCCCGGTGTCCTCGGGCACGTCGACCGCCCCGGGTGCCGGGTCGAGGGGGAGCGAGATGTCGAGCGTCGAGCCCCACCCGGGCGTGGACTCCACGTGCATGGTCCCGTCGAGGGCGACGACCCGCTCGGCGATCGGGCGCACGGCGTCGTCGTGGGTGTCGAGGGTGCCGCCGCCGTCGTCGCGCAGCTGCATGAGCAGGTTCCGTCCGTCGCAGTCCCACTGGATCCGGACGCGTCGGGCATCCCCGTCGTCGACCAGGGCGAGCACGGCGGTCCGGACGATGGCACGGGCGCTGTGGGCGACGTCACCGGGGAGTGCGCGGCCCGTCACCGGAGGCTCCACGAACTGCACGTCGAGGTCGCCGAAGCGGACGAGCGGGCGCAGGTCGGCCCGCAGCCGCGAGAACGCGCCGGCGACCGGTTCGAGCAGGGTGCTCCGCTGGCGGTCGGTGACCGTCCGCAGTTCGACCAGCGCCGCGGACGCGATCTCGACGGCCTCGGCGCGTGCGGCGGCGTCGGACAGGCGGGTCGAGCGGAGCGCGGCGAGGACCGACTCGAGCGTCAGTGCGTGCCGGTCGGCCTGTTCCGCGACGGTCCGGGCGTGCTCGGACGCTGCGATCCGGCTGCCCGGTGCGTGTTCGTCGGTTCCCACGGGGCACGAACCTACCCGTCCCACCCGGACGGACGGTCCCGTCCGATCGGGTGGGGGGACCGCCTGGCCGGGCAGCGGCGCACCCAGGCGAGGGCGAGCACGATCGTCGTCATGGCCAACACCACCGTCGGAGACGCCCTCGACCTGATCGGCGGCGAGCTCCAGGACCTGATCTCGACGGTCCGCGCAGCCGACCAGGCCCCCGCCGAGCGCGCACTCGACCTGCTCGCCGACGCCGACCGGGTGTTCGTCCACGGCGCCGGGCGCTCCGGACTCGCGCTGCGGATGACCGCGATGCGCCTCATGCACCTCGGCCTCGACGTGCACGTCGTCGGCGAGGTCACGACCCCGGCGATCCGGCAGGGCGACCTGCTCCTCGTCGCGAGCGGTTCGGGCACCACCGGCGGCATCGTGCAGGCAGCACGCACCGCGGCCGACGTCGGCGCACGGGTGCTCGCCGTGAGCACGACGGACGAGTCCCCGCTGTCCGAGGTCGCCGACACCACGCTCGTCCTGCCCGCCGCCACGAAGACGGACCGCTCCGGCACCGCCTCGGCGCAGTACGCGGGCGGTCTCTTCGAGCAGGGCGTCGCGCTGCTCGGGGACGCCCTGTTCCACGCCCTCTGGCAGCGCAGTGGGCACTCGGCCGACGACCTGTGGCCCCGCCACGCCAACCTCGAATGACCCACCACCGGAAGGACACCACCATGCAGCTCCAGTTCGCCATGGACACCCTGACCACCGAGGCCGCCCTCGACCTCGCCGGCAAGGCCGCGCCGTACGTCGACGTGATCGAGCTCGGCACCCCGCTCATCAAGAGCGCCGGCCTCTCCGCGATCACCGCGATCAAGGAGGCGCACCCGGACAAGGTCGTCTTCGCCGACCTCAAGACGATGGACGCCGGCGAGCTCGAGGCCGACATCGCCTTCAAGGCCGGCGCCGACCTCGTCACCGTGCTCGGTGTCGCGGGTGACTCGACCATCGCCGGCGCCGTCAAGGCCGCCAAGGCGCACGGCAAGGGCATCGTCGTCGACCTGATCGGCGTGCCGGACAAGGCCGCCCGTGCGAAGGAGGTCGTCGCGCTCGGCGCCGAGTTCGTCGAGATGCACGCCGGTCTCGACGAGCAGGCCGAGGAGGGCTTCACCTTCGAGACGCTCCTCCGCGACGGCGAGGCCTCGGGCGTCCCGTTCTCGGTCGCCGGTGGCATCACCACCGACACCATCGGGTCGGTGAAGGCCTCCGGCGCCCGCATCGCGGTCGCCGGCAGCGCGATCTACAGCGCCGACGACGTGGCCGCCGCCGCGTCCGCGCTCCGCGACGCGATCTCGGAGTCGGCCTCGGCCTGATCTGCGGAACCGACCGACGGACGGGAGGCGCGGTGCCAGCGGGCACCGCGCCTCCCGTCCGTCACGTGGTCACCGTGTCCGGCGGCCGGACGTGGTGACCACGGCGTCCACCAGCAGGAACCCGAGCAGGGTGACGCCCACCACCGGCAGGAGCAGGGCGAGCCCGACGGCGACGACGACCACGGCGGTGGTGCCCCACCACGGCGCGCGCGCCAGCGCACCCGACGCCGGAGCGCGACCCACGCGCGCCCCCGGGGATCGACGCTGCCACCACATGGCGTAGCCGAAGACGACCATCGCCGCGATCCCCAGCGCGGCGAGCAGCAGCACGACCTGGTTCGCCAGGCCGAACAACGCCCCCATGTGCGTGTTGATGCCGAGCTTGGCGGCCTTGGCCATGAGCGGGTAGTCGGCCCACGTGACCTGCGACACCACGGTCATCGTGCCCGGGTCGACGGCGACGGCGTCCATCGCGACGGGCCAGCTCAGCTTGATCTCCTCGACGGTCCACGCCGTGTCGGCCGTCGCCGGCGGGCGGACGCGGACCTCGGCCGCGCGGACGCCGGAGTCACGCGCGACCGCGAGCACCTCGTCGAACTGCTCGGGGGTCGTCGTCGGTGCACCCATCGCCGTCGAGCCGCCACCGTGGTGCCCCGCGTGTTCGCCACCCGAGGTCGACGACGAGCCGTCGAGCGCGGTGTCGACGGTGGGCGCCTGCCAGCTGAGCGACGAGCGGAGCGCGGTCACGGTGTCGCCCGCGAAGTGCGACCAGGTGATGCCCGTCGCCGACAGGAACACCGCGCCGAGGAGCACCCACGCACCGGTGGCCGCGTGCCACGAGAAGGTCCTCCGGTACCCGGTCACCCGGTTGTCCGGCAGGACGAGGTCGCGCTTCCGCCGAGCACGACGGAAGCGGAACGCCCAGAGCGTGATGCCCGCGAGCGAGACGATGCCGAGCCACGACGCCGCCGTCTCGCTGTAGAGCCGGCCGACGTCCCCGAGGAACAGGCTGCGGTGGAACGTGCTGATCCACGTCCGGAACGGCAGCGACCCCGAGGTGCCGTACACCGGTAGGTCGCCGCGGACCTCAGCGTCGCCCGGGTCGACGAAGACCGCACGGGTCTGCGACTCGAGCAGCCCGTCCTCGTGGAACAACACGCGGGTGGTCGCACCCGGCCCGGGAGCGGGACGGACCTCGACGACGGCGTCACCCGGGTGCCGGTCGTCCACCCAGCGCTGCGCCGCCTCGACCTGGTCGGCGAGCGGGCGTGCTGCCGCCGTGGACGGCGCCGTGAGCTCGTGCTGGTACGCGACCCGCTCGATCGACGGTGCCACGGCGTAGACGGCACCGGACAGCGCGGCGACCAGGACGAAGGGCCCGACGAACACCCCGGCGAGGAAGTGCAGGCGGAGGAGGAGCTGGGCGAACCAGCCCCGTGACGGCGGCGGAGCGGTGCTGGGCATCGGGGCGCGGGTCCTGTCGGGGTCGAGCGCGACACCGTGCCGCACGGTCGATCACTCTACAAGACGTAGAGGGCATCGGGGTCCGTCCCTGAGCGGCGCGTCCGTCCACTACCCGCATCCCGGTGCGGTGTGCGGACGATGCCTTTGACCGTGTCGGGGGCAGGACACAGACTGACGCCGATGACCAACCTCACCTCACTCGTGTACATGTCCGTCGCCGTCGACGACCTGACCGACGACCAGCTGGTCGCCATGCTCCGCGAAGCCCGCCTGCGCAACGACGCGCTCGGGGTCTCCGGGCTCCTCCTCGCCAAGGGCGGCCGCTTCATGCAGGTGCTCGAGGGCCCGGCCTGGAGCGTCGAGGACCGCTACGCCGCCATCGAGCGCGACCCGAGGCACCGCGACGTGAAGTCGCTGTCCCGCGAGACGATCGACGCCCGACGCTTCGACGGCTGGTCGATGGCGTTCGGCAACCCCTCCGACGCCGACGTCCGCGACGAGCCCGGGTTCAACACGTTCCTCTCCGAGCGCTCCGGGCTGCCGGCCGAGCTCGCCGGGTCGCCCGCCGACTGGCTGCTCCGCTGGTTCCGCGGTCGCGACCTGCAGGACGTGCCGGAGGAGCAGATGAGCCTGGCGCGGCACGCCGCGTAGACGCCGACACGGTCGGTCGGGAGGGTCGGTGCCGTCGGGTACCGACCCTCCTGTCCGTCACACTGGTCCCGTGGAACGACGCGAGCAGATCCTGGTGGCCGCGGCCGAGGAGTTCGACCGGGTCGGCTACGCCGCCACGGCGGTCGCCGCCGTGGCCCGTCGTGCGGGCGTGGCGCCGGCGAGCCTGCACTTCCACTTCCCGACCAAGCTCGCCCTCGCGCTCGGCGTGATCGACGAGCAGAACGCCCGCACGTTCGCCGTCGTGAGCCACACCGACGCCTCGCCGCTGGCCGCCCTCATCGGTGCGTCGAAGGGCATCGCGGACCTGCTGCGCACCGATCCGATCGTGCGCGCGGGCATCCGGCTCTCCCTGGAGCGCGGCGAGTTCGCCGGCGCCACGTCGTCGTTCTACGAGCAGTGGATCGGCGGGATCGTCGATGTGTTCCGGCTGGCGCTCGGGTCCGGGGAACTCCGCACCGACCTCACGGCGGAGGAGCTCGGCGGGTCGGTCGTGCCGTACTTCACGGGCGTGCAGCTCGTCGCCGAGGTGCGGAGCGGCCGCGTCGACCTCGACCCCGCGGTCGCCGTCATGTGGCGCGTCGTCGTGCACGCGACCGCGGCGCCCGCGCACCGGGAGCGGCTGCTTCGGGTGGTGGCCGAGACCTTCGGCACGGCACACTGAGCCGCGGCGGCCCTTGCGGGTGTCAGCAGTCTGCCGGAACCTCAGCAGTCTGCCGGAACCTCAGCGGTCGAGGAGCTCCCGGTCGCGGAACCACTTGAGCAGCCACGCGGCGCTCGTGCCGTCGAACTCCGGCGCGAAGTCCATCGTGCCGGACAGGAACGGGCTGAAGCCCTCCTCGGTCGCCACGTCGGTGTCGTCGAGCGAGCGGTAGGCCATCGACCAGCCGTCGAACCGGCGACGCTCGATGTCCTCGCGGATCAGGGACTTGACCTCGTTGTGCCGGTCGTCCCGCGCGATGGCGGCGAACCGGTCGTCGACGCTCCAGGCCGGGCCCTCGAGGAGCTGCATGAACCGCCCGCCCTTCGCCACGAGCAGTCCGGAGACGCCGAGTGCCTCGTTGCGCAGGCGTGACTCGCGGAGCAGCTCGGCGAGCGCGGCGTCATCGAAGGGCGCGACGGATCGGCTCATGTAGACGATGGAGACGAGCACCGGACCATCCTGGTGCATCG
The DNA here is from genome assembly GCF_903970945.1 of Curtobacterium sp. ME26. NCBI lineage: Bacteria > Bacillati > Actinomycetota > Actinomycetes > Micrococcales > Microbacteriaceae > Curtobacterium > Curtobacterium sp. ME26. The sequence goes on along the minus strand of NZ_CAJCKG010000023.1, from coordinate 18,909 downwards.
GTCGGTGGACCCCGACCACTGTCCGATCTGCGCTCTCCGCACGCCGGCGCCGACGCCCGTAGGATCGTCCGCATGGCGACCGTCCTCCTCCTCCGGCACGGGCGCACCACGGCGAACGCGACCGGTGTGCTCGCCGGCCGGACCGCCGGGGTCGCCCTCGACCGCGTCGGCCGCGACCAGGCCGACCGTGCCGCCGACCGCATCGCGCCGATCCCGCTCGCCGCGCTCGTCACGAGCCCCCTCGAGCGGTGCCGGCAGACCGCCCGCGCCGTGCTCGCCCGACAGCAGGGCGACCCCGAGGTCCGCGTCGAGCGAGCCATCACCGAGGCGGACTACGGGCAGTGGCAGGGGCGCAAGCTCGCCGACCTGGCGGAGGAGCCGCTCTGGCGGACCGTGCAGGCCAACCCGAGCGCCGTCGTCTTCCCCGGCGGCGAGTCCATGCAGACCATGCAGTCCCGCGCGGTGGCGGCGATCCGCCGCATCGACGCCGAGGTCGAGGCAGCCCACGGACCGTCGGCGGTCTGGGTGGCGGTGAGCCACGGCGACATCGTGAAGTCCGTCCTCGCCGACGCACTCGGCATGCACCTCGACCTGTTCCAGCGCATCGCCGTCGGCCCGGCCTCGGTGTCCGTGGTGCGCTACGGCGAGCACCGGCCCGAGGTGGTCGCGACGAACACCGACTCCGGCGACCTGTCCTGGCTCGCCGCGGCTCCGGCGCCGTCCGGCGACGCCGCCGTCGGCGGGGGAGCGGGGCACGACGAGCCGGGGACCGCCCGACCCTGAACGGGCGTCGGCGGCCCCTCCTACAATCGGGTCATGCCCACCATCGTGCACGGCTTCGACTGGCCGGAACGTCTCGTCGTCGGGACGGTCGGCCGCCCGGGCGAGCGCGCCTTCTACCTGCAGGCACGTGACGGCCGCCGCGTCACCAGCGTCGCCCTCGAGAAGGAGCAGTCCGCGGTGCTCGCGGACAAGGTCGCCGAGCTCCTCGACGAGGTCGCGACCGTCGACGACAACCGTTTCAGCGTCCCCACCTCGGCACCCACCGAGCTCCGCGACGCCCTGCCCCTCGACCAGCCGGTGGAACCGGAGTTCCGCGCCGGTGCCCTGAGCCTCGGGTTCGACCCGGCCACCGCACAGGTGGTCATCGAGGCGTACCCCATCGAGGAGGAACTCGAGATCGTCACCGAGACCGACGAGGACGGCGACGAGGTCGAGTCCGTCGTCGAGATCCCCGAGCCGGCCGAGGTGTTCCAGGTCAAGATCCCCGTCGGCAGCGCGCGGGCCTTCGTCGAGCGCACGCGTGAGGTCGTCGCCGCCGGTCGTCGCCCCGACGACGCATGAGCGACGGCTCGCTGACGATCCGGGCGCGGATCCGCGAGGCCTCGAACGCCACCTTCCTGGCGGACCTCGACGGCGAGTCCGTCGTCTACAAGCCGGTCGAGGGCGAGCGGCCGCTGTGGGACTTCCCGGACGGCACGCTCGCCGGACGCGAGGTCGCGGCGCACCTGGTCTCCGAGGCGTTCGGGTGGGGCGTGGTCCCGCCGACGTGGCTCGGCGACGGGCCGTTCGGTCCGGGCATGGTCCAGCGCTGGCAGGACGTCGACCCCGACCAGGACGCCGTCGACCTCGTGCCGACGGACGACGCGGACGCCGAGGGCACGCCCTGGCTCCCCGTGCTCGAGGCGATCGACGAGCACGACCGTCCGGTGACGCTCGTGCACGAGGACACGACGGCGCTCCGGCGCATGGCGGTGTTCGACGTCGTGGTGAACAACGCGGACCGCAAGGGCGGGCACGTGCTCGCGATGCCGGACGGGCACCGGTACGGCGTCGACCACGGGCTGACCTTCCACGTCGAGCACAAGCTCCGCACGGTGCTCTGGGGATGGATCGGCGAACCGCTCGACCCGGACGAGCTCGAGGGGCTCGACCGCGTCGCCGAGGCGCTCCGGGGTGACCTCGGCAACGCGCTCGCGGAGCACCTCACCCCGGCGGAGATCGACAACACGCGGGCGCGCTGCGCGGCCCTGCGGGCGGTCGGGATGTTCCCGCCGCCACCGGGGAACGGCCCGGCCGTCCCCTGGCCGCTCTTCTGACCGCAGACGGGAGGCGCGGTGCCGGCTGGCACCTGGGCCCACGCCGGCCGATTCCCGGCAGACGCGCCAGCGGCTGCCGGGCCGTGCCCGGTGGGGAGCCTCCCGTGCGTCAGTGGGTCGCGCTCAGCCCGCCCAGTCGTCACCGAACAACGACGCACCGCCACGCCGCGCACCGAGGTACGAACCGACGACGGCGACCCCGAGGTCGTCGTTCTCGGGCGCGACCACCGAGCCGTCGACCCGTCGGGCCATCGCGTCGATGAACCGCGCCAGCCCCGGGTCGTCCCCGAGCCGGAAGAACGTCGTCTGGGCACCGAGGCGACCGGCGTTCTCGAGCTCGCGCACCGTCACCGCGATCGTCACCGGGTCGGGCGGGTAGCCGAACCACACCTGGCCGTTCGGCTCGAGGTGCGACGTCGGCTCGCCGTCGGTGACGATGAGCAGCACGGGCTGCGCTGTCGGGTGCTTCCGGAAGTGCCGGTTCGCCAGGAGCAGGGCGTGGTGGAGGTTCGTGCCCTTGTCCCACATCGCGTCGAGTCCGACGAGTCGTTCGACGTCCATCACCTCGGCCTCGCGACCGAACGAGATGAGCTGCAGGTCGTCGCCGCGGAAGCGGGTGCTGACGAGGGTGTGCAGCGCGAGGGCGGTGCGCTTCATCGGGACCCAGCGGTCCTCCATCGCCATCGAGAACGAGGTGTCGACGAGGAGCGCCACGCACGCCTGCGTCCGCGCCTCGGTCTCCTGCACCTCGACGTCGTCGATCGTCAGCCGGACGCCGGACCCGGTCCGGCCGTCGGCGGCGGTGCGCACGAGGGCGTTGGTGATCGAACGGGGGAGGTCCCACGGCTCGGTGTCGCCGAACGCCCACGGACGGGTCGCGCCGGACGGCTCGCCCGACGCTCCGGCGCGGCGGAGGTCACGGGCACCCTGCCGACCGGACATCCGTTCGGCGACGTCCTTGAGCAGGCTCTTCCCGAGCTGCCGCATGGCCTTCGGTGTGAGCCGCAACTGCCCGTCGGCGCCGCGCTTGACCGCGCCCGAGTTCCGCAGGGCCTGCTCGAGGCGCCGCAGGGTCCGGGCGTCGACGGTGGCCTCGTCCCCGAGCTGACGCTGCAGGGCGTCGAGGTCGAGGTCGGCCAGGTCGGACCCGGGTCCGGACTGCGCGAGCTGCTCGGCGAGGGCGTCGAGGTCGGCGATGTCCTGGAACACACCGGTGCCGTCGCCGAGCCCGAGGCCCTGCTCGCCGTCCATCCGCTCCGAGCCGCCCCAGTCCTCGCCGGGCCGGAGGGCACGGAGGTTGTCGTCGAGCTGGCCGAGCTGCCCCATCAGGTCCGGGGAGCCGAAGGCCTGCTGCGCGAGGGCGTCGAGCTCGTCCCGCTGCTCCTGCGACATCGAGTTCCGCATCCGCTGCGCTGCGGCCGCCCGAGCGGCGAGGTCGTCGAGCAGTTCCTCGACGTTCTGCGGGTCGGACGGGAAGTGCTGCCCGTGCTGCGCCATGAACGCGTCGAACTGCTCCTGCGTGTCCGTGCCGCGGCGGTGGTCCTCGAGCAACTGGTTGAGGTCCCGCATCATGTCCGCGACGGCGGCGCGGTCGTCGTCCGTGGCGTTCTCGAGCGCCTGCTTCATGCCGGCGAAGCGCTGGTCGAGGACCTCGCGGCCGAGCAGGTCCTTGATCTCCTCGTACTTCTGTCGGGCGGTGGGACTCGTCCAGTCGTAGCCGCCGAGTTCCTGCACGGCACCCGCGGGCGACGGCGGCAGGCTGTCGAGCTGCAGCTGGGCCAGCGCGCGGTCACCGTCGTCCATGTCGACGTTCCGGGCGAGTTCCCCGCGCTCGGCGCGCAGGGCCTCGTCGAGCAGCTGCTGCACCTGCTGCAGGGTGCCGTCGAGGTTGTTCCGGCTCGTGAGTTCGCGTCGGCGTTCGGCCACACGGCGCATCAGGTCGTCGAGGCCCCGCTGCGTCTCCCCGCCACGGCGCAGGAACTCGCGGAGGGCGCGCTCGGGCGAGGTCCCGCCCATGACGTCCTCGCCGATGGCGTCGAGCGCCTCGGACAGGTCGACCGGGGGAGCGAGCGGGTCCGGCCCGCCCTCGTACCTGCCGTAGCGGGCGTCGCGGCTCAGGCGGCGGTTCTGCCGACTAGCCATAGACGGCCTCGCCGCCCCCCGACTCCTTGCTGATCCGGCGGGCCAGGAAGAGCCCCTCGAGCGCGAGCTCGATCGCTCCGGCCCGTTCGCCGTCGTCGTCCGCATCGAGGCGCTCGCACACCTGGTCGTAGACGTCGGACTCGCCGATCGACGGCAGGCCCTCGAGGAAGGCCCGCGCGCTGACCTGCTCGCCGGTGGTCACCATCGTGCCGCCGTCGAGCGCCTCGACGAGCACCCCGAAGTCGATGCCGCGGAACCGCGAGCGGACGGTCTCGGCGGTGGCGGTGCGGAGCAGGTGCTCGAGGACCTCGTCGGCACGGTCCTCTTCACCGTTCTCGAACTCGATCTTGCCGCCGAGCACGTCGACCGCGGTCTCGAGGTCGATCGGCCGCGCGACCGCGTGCTCCTCGCCCTGACGCGCCGCGCGGTGGACGGCGGCGGCCGAGATGGTCTCGGCCCCCGCGATCGCGAAGCGTGCGCTGACGCCGCTGCGCTGGTCGACGGCGCTCGACTGCCGGAGCGCACGGGTGAAGCGGGCGAGGATCTCGACCAGGGCGTCGGGGACGTCGGCGGAGAGGTGCGCCTCCTGCCGGATGACGGCGATCTCGTCGGCGAGCTCGATCGGGTAGTGGGTGCGGATCTCGGCGCCGAAGCGGTCCTTGAGCGGCGTGATGATGCGGCCGCGGTTCGTGTAGTCCTCCGGGTTCGCGCTCGCGACGACGAGCACGTCGAGCGGCAGGCGCAGCACGTAGCCGCGGATCTGCACGTCGCGTTCCTCCATCACGTTGAGCATCGCGACCTGGATGCGCTCGGCGAGGTCCGGGAGCTCGTTGATCGCGACGATCCCGCGGTGGCCGCGCGGGATGAGTCCGAAGTGGATGGTCTCCGGGTCGCCCAGGCTGCGCCCCTCGGCCACCTTCATGGGGTCGACGTCGCCGATCAGGTCGGCGACGCTCGTGTCGGGCGTCGCGAGCTTCTCGACGTACCGCTCGTCGCGGTGCCGCCACTCGACCGGCAGCGCGTCGCCGAGCTCCTCGGCACGGCGGATGCTCGCGGTGGTGATCGGCTCGAGCGGGTGCTCGCCGAGCTCGGAGTCGGCGATCACCGGGGTCCACTCGTCGAGCAGGCCCTGCAGGGTGCGGAGCAGGCGCGTCTTGCCCTGTCCGCGTTCACCGAGCAGCACGACGTCGTGCCCGGCGATGAGGGCACGTTCGAGCTGCGGGATGACGGTGGTCTCGAAGCCGTGCAGGCCGGGCCAGGGGTCGCGGCCCTCGCGGAGGGCCTGGAGGAGGTTGTCGCGGATCTCGGCGCGGACCGACTTCTGGACGTACCCAGCAGCGCGGAGCTCGCCGACCGTTCTGATGGTTGGTCGGGTCACGCGGTGCAGGCTACGCCCGCGCACCGACTAACGGACGGGAGGGGCGGGGGGGGCCCCCGCCACGCGCCTCCCGTCCGCCGCGACCTGCGTCAGCCGAACAGGCGACGGCTCGCGATCTCGGCGCCCTCGGTGAGCGCGCGCAGCTTCGCCCACGCGACGTCCGACGCCACGAACTCGTAGCTCGCGAAGGTCGCCAGGCCACAGTCGGTACCCGCGACGACGCGGGTCGGGTCGCCCACCGCCTCGGCGGCTTCGACGATGCGGTTCGCGACGAGCTGCGGGTGCTCGAGGTAGTTCGTCGTCACGTCGATCACCCCGGGCACGAGCACGGCGTCCTCGGGGAGCGGCAGGTCGCGGAAGGCGGGGAACTCGTGCGCATGCCGCGGGTTGCCGAACGGGACGCTGAAGGACCCGACCTCCGCGCGGTACAGGTGCGGCAGCAGCACGTCGACCGGCACGTCGTCCTGGTGCGGGCCCTGCCAGTTGCCGTAGCAGACGTGCAGGCGCGTCCGTTCCTTCGGGATGTTCCGCAACGCGTGGTTGAGCGCGTCGACGTGCAGGTCCACGGCGGCCAGGAACTCGTCGAGGGGTGCGTCGCCGAAGTGGATCACGCGCTCCATCGCGAGGTCGGGGGCGTCGAGCTGCAGGACGTGGCCGCGGGCGACGATCTCCTCGTACTCGACGCGGAGCTGCTCGGCGAGCGCGAAGACGTACTCACGGTGGTCGCGGTAGTGCGGGTTCTGCTCGTCGAGCAGCAGGGTCGTCGCGACGATGCCCGGGGTCGCGGCGGAGAGGAAGGTGCCCGCCGGGGTCCGGCCCGCGGCGGCGTTCCGGGCGAGCTCGCGCTCGAAGCCGTCGAGGTCCTCGCGGATGCCGGCGCGCTCCTGGTCGTACTCGAGCAGTCCCTGCGCGACCGGGGTGTCCCAGACGCGTGCGAACTCGGCGCCCTCGTCGATCTGACGCGCCTGGAACGCGGCGTACTCGGGGAACTTCACGGAGTCGAGCGTCGGCTTCCGGTGGCCCGTCCCGCCGAAGCCGGACAGGCGCTCACGGATGTAGGTCGAGAAGCCGACGCGGGGCACCTCGCCGTCGTTCACCACGTCGATGCCGGCGTCGAGCTGTGCGTCGACGGTCCGGGCGAGCACGGCGGCGGTCTCCTCGCGGAGTGCATCGGCGTCGTACGGCTTCCCCTGGTCGCGGGCGACCAGGAGCGCGGTGAGCTCGGGCGTCCGGGGGAGCGACCCGGTGTGGGTGGTCAGGATGCGGTCGGTCGAGTTCTGGAGCGGCACCCCGCCACGGTACCGACGGGAGGCGCGTGGTCGCGCAGTCGTGACGTCTCGCGTCCGCCGTTACAGCAGGTTCCTGAACCTGTGAGACCGTAAAGCTGCGCCGCCACTGGGAACCTGCCTGGAATCCCCGGAGTACGGTCCGCTCTCGTGAGCAGCACGACGAACGGGGCGATCAAGAGCCTGGTGCCCGCCAGGATGGACCGGATGCCGTGGACGAGGTTCCACTGGAGCGTGGTCGTGGGGTTGGGGGTGTCCTGGATCCTCGACGGCCTCGAGATCCAGATCGTCTCGAACGCCGGCTTCCAGGCGGACCTCGGGCTCTCGACCCAGCAGGTGACGTACCTCGGCACGATCTACCTGTTCGGTCAGGTCATCGGGGCGCTCGTGTTCGGGCGGCTGTCCGACCGCCTCGGTCGACGCAAGCTGTTCATCCTCACGCTCGCGATCTACCTGATCGGCTCGGGCATCGCCGGCTTCGCGCAGGACTTCTGGTTCCTGGCGGCCTTCCGCTTCGTCGCCGGGCTCGGCATCGGCGGTGAGTACGCGGCGATCAACTCCGCGATCGACGAGCTGATCCCCTCGAAGTACCGCGGTCACGTCGACATCGCCATCAACGGCACCTACTGGGGCGGTGCCGCGCTCGGCGCCTTCGCGAACATCTACCTGCTCGACACCTCGATCTTCGCGGAGAACATCGGGTGGCGGATCGGGTTCTTCCTCGGCCCGGTGCTCGGCATCGCGATCATCTTCCTCCGACGCCACATCCCGGAGAGTCCCCGGTGGCTCATGACGCACGGCCGCGAGGACGAGGCCGAGCGGACCGTCTCCCAGATCGAGGAGTCGGTCGAGAAGTCCACCGGGCACCGGCTGCCCGACGTCGACGACTCTAAGGCCATGACCGTCACGCCGCTCGACAAGGTCGGCTTCCTGACCATCGCGCGCGTGCTGCTCAAGCAGTACCCGACCCGGACGCTGGTCGGCGCCACGATGATGATCACGCAGGCGTTCCTCTACAACGCGATCTTCTTCACGTACGCGCTCGTCCTCACCAACTTCTTCGGGTTGAAGACCTCGGAGACGTCGATCTACTTCTTCCCCTTCGCGATCGGCAACCTGCTCGGGCCGATCATCCTCGGGCGGTTCTTCGACACGTGGGGTCGCCGGCAGATGATCTTCCTGACCTACCTCGTGTCGGGGCTGGTGCTGGCGACGTCGGCGTTCCTGTTCCGGGCCGACGCGATCAGCGCCACCGTCGAGGTCGTGTTCTGGTGCGTCTCGTTCTTCTTCGCCTCAGCGGGGGCGTCGAGTGCCTACCTCACCGTCAGCGAGATCTTCCCGCTCGAGCTCCGGTCGCAGGCCATCTCGTACTTCTTCGCGCTCGCGCAGATCTTCGGTGCCGTCGCCCCGACCATCTACGGCGCGTTCATCGGGGACGGTTCGTCGCGGGAGCCGCTGTTCTGGGGGTACCTGCTCGGATCCGGGGTGATGATCGTCGGCGGCGTCATCGCGCTGATCTTCGGCGTGGACGCGGCTCGCAAGGGGCTCGAGGACATCACGCAACCGCTGTCCGTGCTCACCGAGGCCAGCAAGAAGTAACACTTCGTACACGAAATGTTCTGGGCCGACACCCTCCGCTTGGGAGGGTGTCGGCATGGCACTCCTCCACACTCCGACACCGACCGGAGCGGTCCACCGGTCGCCCGTCCACGGACCGCTCGGTGGCACCGATGCGTGAGCCTGGCTGGATGGATCGCGCATCGTCCCCGGTCACGGGCCGGGTCCCCGACCCGCAGGGCATCCGACGCAGCCTGCTGCGCGATGCCGTCTTCCTCAAGCTGCTCGAGAACGTCCTGCGCGGTGTCTACCGCCGGGGGCAGCGGTTGCGCCTCGACGACATCGCCGAGGACATGCAGGTGTCGCGGACGCCGGTGCGCGAAGCGCTCGTGCCGCTCGAGGCCCTCCGGCTCGTGAGCGTGCAGCGGTACGTCGGTGTCGTGGTGGCGCCGTGGTCGGTCGGGCAGATGGTGGAGCGGCTGCGGGTGGCGCGGGCCATGATCGCGGACCCCGCCGTCGGTGGTCCGGGTGTCGAGGAGCCCTTCGACGCACAGCGGCTGCGGTCGTGCCTGACCGAGGCGGGCGCACTCGTCGAGCTCGGTGCCTGGTACCTGCGGCGCCGAGGGGCGGTGGTGAGCTCGGACTGGCTCGTCGCGCAGCGTCCGGTGCTCGACGCGTTCTTCACGGACGACGTCGCGGTGGCCAACGGCATCGATGCGGTCGTGGGGCGCCGGGCGCGGGTGCAGCAGGTCGAGCGTGCCGCGGCCGCTGCCGAGCTCGGGCAGCTCGACTCCTGTGCCGCGGAACTCGTGGGGCTCGCCGACGACCTCATCGCGCTACCCGACCGGTTCCGTTCGGCCGCCTGAGTACGCGGTGCCTTGAACACCCAGAGCGGGGGCGCGAACCGGGTCCGCGCCCCCTGGTCGTCCCCGCACGAGCGCATCGCGATCGGGCGCGCCGGGCTCGGCAGGAGGGGGACGACGTCTGGTGCTGTGTCGCGACTGCGGGGGAGGACCCCCGGAATGTGATCGCCGCGTCCCGACGATGCTAGGCGTCGGGGTACGGCTCGACAACCCCTGGATGTCCCCACTTCAGGGGACCGAGCTGCGCGAGGGAGCCCGAGTCCGAACTCGGCGTCGGGCTGAGGTCGAGCGGAGGCCGGTCCTCCTGTATGGTGGGACCTGCGTTCGAGAGAGCGCATGGAGACGTCGCATAGTTCGGCCGAGTGCACCACCCTGCTAAGGTGGAGTCCCCTTTGAGGGGACCGAGGGTTCAAATCCCTCCGTCTCCGCACTGAATGAGACCCCCGCCCCGTGCGGGGGTCTCGTCGTTGTGCCGGGCCCGTCTCCGCCGGCTCGTCTCCGCCGGCTCGTCGTCCCGTGTTCGTGGTCCCGGTCCCGTCGCACCGGTCGGCTACCGTTGCCGGGTGCTCCGCCGATCCGTCCTCACCGCCGCCGTCGTCGTGCTGGCGAGTGTGTCGCTCACCGGGTGTGCCGCCGCGACCGGGTCGTCCCGTCCCGTGGTCGAGGCGTACGCCGAGCCCGGGGACGGACTCGCCGCCCGGGTGACCGCCGCGACCGAGCACGCCGCGACGATCGGCATCGACGGTGTCACCCTGACGGACGACGGTGCCGCACTGCACCCGCTGCCCGGGGGCACCGACGAGCTGACCCGTGCTGCGGCCGCTGGCGGTGCCGGCACCGAACTGCTCGTCAGCAACTACTCCGAGTCGCTCGGCGACTTCTCCCCGGAGACCGGGACGGCGCTGCTCGGCGACCCGGACGCCCGCGAGCACGTCGCCCGCGAGCTCGCCGCCGTCGCCGCGGCGCACCACTTCGACGGCGTGCAGGTCGACCTCGAGTCCCTGCGCGCGCAGGACCGCGCCGGACTCGTCGCCTTCACCGCCGCAGTCGAGGCAGCCGTGCACGACGGGCTCGGGGACGACGCCGAGGTCTCGATGGCCGTGATGGCCTCCACGTCGGCGTCCGGCTTCCGGGACACCGGCTACGACCTCGGCGCCCTCGCGGAGCACGTCGACCGGTTCGTCCTCATGACGTACGACGAGCACGGGCCGTGGAGTGAGCCGGGCACGGTCGGCGCGTTGCCCTGGGCCGAGCGGGTCGTCCGTGCAGCCGAGCACGAGGGACTCCCGGCCGACCGCATCGACCTGGGGATCGCCGGCTACGGGTACGTGTGGGGCGCCGACGAGGGCTCCGACGACGCGGGCCAGGTGTCGCCCGCCCGAGCACGCGACCTCGCCGGCGACGCTGCGCGGTGGTCGGAGCGGACGGGGGAGTGGTCCGCGACGCTCGCCGACGGCCGCGAGCTGCACTGGTCGGATGCCCGGTCGTACCGGGAGCGGGTGGCGCTGGCGCGGGACCTCGGGCTGCACGGGGTCGCCTACTGGTCCCTCGGCACGCAGGCGCTGCCCGCCTGACGGCAGCACGGTGCCGGGTCGACTCAGGCCCGCGGCGGCGCCGTCGTCGAGCGCACCACGAGCGACGGCTGCACGAGGGTCCGCGTCGGTGCGGGCCCGGCCGTCGGACCGCCGATCAGCGACACCAGTCGCTCGACCGCGAGCCGCCCGACCTCGTCGTTGTGCGGGTCGACGGTCGTGAGCCGGACCAGGGGTGACGACGCCAGCGGGGTCTCGTCGTTCCCGATCACCGACACGTCCTCGGGGACCCGGAGGCCGGCGTCCCGCACCGCGGCGATCGCGCCCATCGCCATGACGTCGTTCGCGGCGAAGACCGCGGTCGTCCCGGAGTGCGCCGCGAGCGCGCGCCGCGTCCCCTCGTACCCGGTGGACTCGGCGGTCGGACCGTCGCCGACCACGAGCGGGACGGCCCCCGCGGCGACCATCCGCTCGACGGCGGCCGCGCGCCGGGCGGCAGCCGGGCCTCCCGACCCGGTCACGTGGACGATGCGCCGGTGCCCGAGCGACAGCAGGTGCTCGGTCGCCAGTCGGCCGCCCGCGGCCTCGTCGGAGGCGACCACGTCGAGACCCGGCGGGACCGTCGCCCGCTCGCCCGCGACGACCACCGGGGTGTCCGGCGGGACGACGGTGTCGGCGGATCCCTCGGCGGCCAGGACGACACCGTCGACGCGGAGTGCGAGCAGGTCGTCGAGCGGCGAGGTGCCGAGGTGCGCGTTCGCCTGCGTGTCCGCCACGGTGAGCCGGAGCCCGTGCGGGGCGAGTGCGGTCCGGACGCCGTCGAGCATTGGGACGAACCACGGGTTCCGGAAGTCGTCGACCACGACGCCGATCGTGCGGGTCCGCGTGCCCGCCAGGATCGCGGCGGCGCGGTTCGGCCGGTAGCCGAGCTCCTCGACGGCGGCGAGCACGGCGGTGCGGCGTGCGGCGGAGACACCGGGGTCGTCGCGCAGCACCATCGACACGAGCGACTTCGAGACCCCGGCGCGGGCGGCGACGTCGATGATCGTCGGCGGGCGGTGGGACACGGGCGACTCCGATCGGACGTCGGGAGCCAGGTGCTTGACAGGACATGGCGGGAGACATGTACAGTCTACTGCGTTCTGGAACGTTCCAGAACTGCACCTCACGTCTCGAAGGAGAGCACGCATGGTCGACAGCATCGGCGTCGCCGTCATCGGCGCCGGCATGGCGGGGAAGGCGCACGCGGCAGCGTGGCGCAACGCACCGTCCCTCTTCGCACCCACCCTGCCGCCCGTGCGGCTCGTGTCGGTGTGCGACGCGTACGAGCCCGTCGCCGAGGAGTCCGCGCGACGCTTCGGCTACGAGCGGCACGACACCGACTGGCGGGCGGTCGCCGCTGCGGACGACGTCGACGTCGTCAGTGTCGTCGTCGCCAACCACCTGCACCGCGAGGTCGTCGAGGGGCTGCTCGACGCGGGCAAGCACGTGCTGTGCGAGAAGCCCCTGTCCGACTCGCTCGAGGACGCCCGCGCGATGGCCGAGGCCGCCCGACGTGCCGCCGGTCGCGGGCTCGTCGCCCGCACCGGGTTCACCTACCGCCGTGCACCGGGGCTCGCCGCGATCGCCGAGCTCGTCGGTGACGGCACCCTCGGCCGGGTGCTGCACGTCTCCGGCCGGTACTGGACCGACTACGGCGCCTCACCGGACGTCCCGACCTCCTGGCGCTTCACCGGTGCCCCCGGGACGGGCGCGCTCGCGGACGTCGGCTCGCACCTGACGTACGTCGCGGAGTTCCTCGCCGGTCCGGTGGTCAGCGTGAGCGGCGGGACCTTCACCACCGCCGTCACCGAGCGGCCGGTCGCCGCGGGGTTCGCCCTGCGCGGGCAGGACGTCCCGCTGACCGGCGAACGGGTCGCGGTGGAGAACGACGACTACGCCACGTTCTCGGCGCGCTTCGGTGACGGTTCCGTCGTCGGGTCGCTCGAGGTCTCGCGGGTCGCGACCAGCCACCCGAACGGTCTCGTGGTCGAGGTGTTCTGCGAGCACGGCGCCGCGCGCTGGGACCAGGAGCGCCCGTCGGAGATCGGCCTCGCGCTGCAGGCCGACGGATCGCGGACGGGCGGGTACCGCCAGGTCGTGCTCGGCCCGGACCACCCCTACGTCGCCGGTGGCATGGCGATGGACGCCCCGGGCGTCGGCTGGGGCCAGAACCAGATGTTCGAGTACCAGGCGCGCGCGTTCCTCGACGAGGTCGCCGGTGTCGCGGACCCGCTGCCCCGCAACGCGACCTTCGACGACGGCGTCCACAACATGGAGGTCCTCGACGCGGTGGCACGCTCCGCCGCCGACGGCGGCACGGCCGTCACCGTCCCCACCAGCACCGTCCCCACGAGCACCCAGGAGCAGGACGCATGAAGCTCGGACTGTACGACGCGATCCTCCACGACCGTCCGCTCGCCGACGCCCTCGCCGTGGTCGCGGCGAACGGCCTCACCGGCATCGAGCTGAACACCGGCGGGTTCCTGCCGCCCGTGCACGTGCCCGACGTCGACGCGATCCTCGAGGACGACGAGGCCCGCGACGCGTTCCTCGCGCAGTTCGCGGGGACCGGCGTCTCGATCGCCGGGCTCAACTGCAACGGCAACCCGCTGCACCCGGACCCCGCGATCGGGCCGGCGCACGCCGAGGACGTCCGGCGCAGCATCCGACTCGCCGCACGTCTCGGCCAGACCCGCGTCGTCACCATGTCGGGCCTGCCCGCCGGTGAGCCGGGTGGCACGCGGCCGAACTGGATCGTGAACGCGTGGAACTCCGCGGCCCTCGACGTCCTCGAGCACCAGTGGGACGTGGCCGTGCCGTTCTGGCAGGAGATCGACGCGCTCGCCCGGGAGCACGGGGTGCGGGTCGCGCTCGAGCTGCACCCGCAGAACCTCGTCTTCAACGTCGCGACGATCCGCGAGCTCGTCGACCGCGGTGGGCTGACCAACATCGGCGTGGAACTCGACGCGTCGCACCTCTTCTGGCAGCAGATGGACCCGGTCGCGGTGGTCCGAGAGCTCGGGCCGCTGGTCGTCCACGCCGCGGCGAAGGACGTGCGGGTGAACCCGTCGGTGGCGCTCAACGGCGTGCTCGACAACTCCTTCCGCCGGCTCTCGCCGGACGAGCCGCGCACGAACCTCGGCGGCGACGAGTGGGCGAACGCCTGGCCGTCACCGTCGGCGTGGGACTTCGTCGCGCTCGGCAAGGGGCACCCGACCGAGTACTGGACGGCGTTCCTGCAGGCACTCCACGAGGTCGACCCGGAGATGCTCGTCAACATCGAGCACGAGGACACCGAGCTCGGGCGCGAGGAGGGCGTCGCGGTCGCCGCGGCGGTGCTGCTCGCCGCCGAGGCGGCGCGCGTCGCGGCGGACGGTGCGACGCCGGTCGGCGACCCAGCGTCCTGACGTGACGGTCCCCGGACGGGAGGCGCGGCGCGGGCCCGCACCGCGCCTCCCGTCCGTCGTCGGGGCGCGATCCGGGCGCGTGGCGAGGCCCGCAGTGTGCCTTCCGGATGACGGGTGACGCATCCCCCGGTCCCTGTCACCGCGCCGTTGTAGCATGCACGACACCTGTCCCGAGACGAGGAGGCCTGCGTGCAGGACCCCACCGACCAGCCCTTCCCGATCGAGCACGTCCGAGCGGTCGGCGACGACGTCGTGGCGGCCGTGTCCACCGTGGTGGACGGCAAGGTCGACGCGATCCGCACCGCCTTCACGGTCATGCTCGCCGAGGGCCACCTGCTCGTCGAGGACGTTCCCGGCGTCGGCAAGACCGTGCTCGCGAAGGCGCTCGGTGCCTCGGTCGGCGGCTCGGTCAACCGCATCCAGTTCACGTCCGACATGCTGCCGTCCGACGTGACCGGCGTGAACATCTACGACCAGTCCTCCGGGACCTTCCGGTTCTCGCCCGGACCGGTGTTCGCCAACGTCGTCATCGGCGACGAGATCAACCGCACCAGCCCGAAGACCCAGTCGGCCCTGCTCGAGGCGATGGCCGAGTCGCAGGTCACCGTCGACGGCGTGACCCGGCCGCTCGAGGCGCCGTTCATGATCGTGGCGACGCAGAACCCGATCGACATGGAGGGCACCTACCCGCTGCCCGAGGCGCAGCGCGACCGCTTCATGGCGCGCATCACCATGGGCTACCCGAGCGCCGACGCCGAGCGCCAGATGCTCGCCGACCGTGGTGTCCGCGACCCGCTGTCGGCGCTGCGGCCGATCGTCGACGTGCAGACCCTGCGCGCGATCGTGCAGAGCGTCCGGGGCGTCCACGTCGCACCCGACGTCGAGGCGTACATCGTCGCGATCGTCCGCGCCACCCGCTCCCACCCCGACCTCACGCTCGGCGCGAGCCCGCGTGCGACGCTCCACCTCGCGCAGGCCGCCCGCGCGCACGCCGCACTGCTCGGCCGCCCGTTCGTCACCCCCGACGACGTCGCCCGCCTCGCACCGGTGATCCTCGCCCACCGCCTCGTCCCGGTCGCCCGCGGCCTCGGCGGCGGGACGGAGGACACCGCGCGCGACGTGGTGGTCCGGATCGTCTCCGACACCGCCGTGCCGTTCGCCGCGGCTGCCGTCCGGTCCTGATGTCCGACGGCGGAGGGCCCTCGACGCTCGCGCTGCGGACCGGCGCGGTGCGGTCGTGGGCGGTCCGGTACGGCCGACGCGCCGCCGGGCTGCTGCGGCGGACCCCCTTCCCGCGACCGACCGCCCGCGGCTGGACCGTGCTCGGCTCGGGGATCGCGCTGGTCGGCGGCGGGCTCGTCGCCACGACCAGCATCGCCGTCTCCGCCGGGCTGCTCCTGCTCGTCCTCCTGCTGCTCGGCGTCGTCATGGCGCTCGTGGTGGCCGCCCCGCTCCGCGCCACCCGAGCCACCGCACGCGCCGTCGTGCAGGTCGGCGAGGTGTACCGCGAGCGGATCACGCTGCGCGGCACCTCGTTGCCGATCGGCCCGCGGACGACGCTGCTCGTCCGCGAACAGCTCGAGGACGCCTTCGCGAGCGTGTCCGACGCCGAGACGTACGCGCTCGTCGGACCCCACGAGCCCCCGGCGGTCCTCGACGTCGAGGCGCTCGCCATGCACCGCGGCCGGACCCTCGTCGGCCCGGTGACGATCCGCGTCGAGGACCCATTCGGCCTGCTGCGCATCGACCGTCCCGTCGTCCCCGCGGAGGAGGTCGTCGTCGTCCCGGCGTCCACGACCCTCACCGCCATCGACACGGGGGCGCTCGCCGGCGCCGTGTCCGCGGACGAGGGCCGCGTCGGGCAGGGCGGCTCCGCCGACGACAGCGAGCTCCGTCCCTACCGGCAGGGCGACCCGATCCGTCGCGTGCACTGGGCCCAGAGCGCCCGACGGGGCGAACTCCACGTCCGGCAGACCACGCAGGCACAACCCCCGGAGGCCGTCATCGCGATCGACGTCCGGCGGGAGTCGTACCAGGCGCTCGGGCGCGACGACCTCGCCGAGCTGTCCGACCTCGGCGGCGACGCCGCGTTCGAGCACGCCGTCGTCGTGGCGGCGAGCGTGGCACGGGCGCTGAGCGCGCGGACCTCGCGCGTGGTGCTCGTCAGCGACGACGCGACGGGTGCCTCCCGGCACACCGGTGACGCCGGCAGCCTGACCGACGTGCTCGTCGGACTCGCCGACGTCCGCGTGCGCTCCGACGCCCGACCCGTGACCGAGGTCCTGCCCGAGGTGCGGGGACGCGACGTGCACGGCATGACCGCCGTCGTCACCGGCCGCTGCACCGCCGAGCAGGCCGCCGAGCTCGTCACCGCGACGAGCGGGTCGAGCCGCGGCATCCTCGCGACCATCGTGCCGCCGGACCCGGTGGTGCGCGGCATCCTCGACCGGGCCGGGTGGCGCACGCTCGTCGTGCCCGTCGCCGGGGCGCAGAACCCGGGGAGCACGCGGTGAGCGCCTCGACGACCGAGCGGGTCCGTGCCGGCTCCCGGCCGCCGGCGGACGACCGCCCCACCGAGCGGTCGGACGTCCCGAGCCCGTGGGTCGTGGCCCTCGCGCCGCTGCCCGTGCTCATCGCCGCCCTGTCCATGCGGCCGCTCGTGCAGGGCACCCTCTGGTGGGTCTCCGGCGTGGTCTTCACCGCCGTGCTCGTCGGGGTCGTGCTCGCGGTCCGCCGCCGGGCGCCCGGCGTCCGCTTCATCGCCCTCGTCACCACCCTCGTGCTCGGGTCCTGCGTCGCGGCGGTCGTGAACGACGTGCACCCGCTCGGCTGGCTCGACCGCGGGGGCGCGCTCGGCGAGGCACTCGCGGCGATCCGGCTCAACCCGGCACCGCTGCTCCAGACCGACGCCGTCCGACTCGTCGTCACCGTCGCGATCGGCTGGGTGGCCGGGGTGTCGCTCTTCCTCGCCGCCGTGGCGCCGACCGTGGCACTGGCCGCGGTGCCCGCCCTGGTGGTGCTCATCGTGCCCGGTGTCGTCACCGGTCAGCCGGCCCCGGTCGTCCTCGTGGTCCTGGTCGGAGCCGCGTTCCTCGGACTCCTCTGGCTGTCGGTGCGACCGGTCCAACGGGCGTTCCCCGCGACGGTGGTCGGCGCGGTCGGGCTCGTCGTCGCCGTCGGGCTGCCCGCCCTCGTGCCGCTCAACGCGAGCTGGCTGTCGGGCGTCACCGGATCCCTGCAGTCACCGATCCAGCCCGGACGTCCGGGCACCCTGCTCGAGCTCGGGCGGGACCTGCGGCAGCCGAACGAGCTCGAGGTGCTGCGGTACCGCACGGCCGACGGGCAGCCGGAGTACCTCAAGCTCGCCGACCTCGACGAGTTCGGCACCGGCGACTGGGTCCCGACCGTGACGGACGCGAGCACGTCGGACACAGCCGACCAGCAGCAGTGGGCCGTCGGGGTGAACCCGCGCCTCGCGAGCCGGGGCGACCTGACCGTCCGGGTCACCGGCCTGTCGAGCAACTACCTGCCGGTGCCCGCGGGTGCCGTGTCCGTCGAGTCGCAGTCCACGAACCTGGACCTGACCCGGTGGCGGTGGATGGGGGACTCGAACACGATCCGGTCGACCGGCCCCACGACCCAGCGGGGGTCGACCTACCAGGTGTTCGGGGCGTCGACCTCCTCCGGTGAGTACCTGGACGCGATCGCCGCGTCCGGCATCCTCGGACGCGCGGGCAGCCGCGGGTTCACGCAGCCGAGTGCGGCGCAGCTCCGGACCGACCTGTCCCTGCCGCAGGACCTGCCGCGGGACATCAGGACGACCGCCGAGCGGGTGGCGGGGAGCGCGCAGGGCGACTACGGCAAGGCGCGGGCACTCGAGCAGTGGTTCCGTAGCGACCTCTTCACCTACTCGGAGACCGCCCCGGTGGAGCAGGGCTACGACGGCGACAGCATGGACGTCATCGACACGTTCCTGCGCGTCCGCGAGGGCTACTGCGTGCACTTCGCCTCGTCGATGGCGGTCATGGCGCGCTCGCTCGGCATCCCCTCGCGCATCGCCGTCGGCTACCGGGCGAGCAGCGAGCAGACCGAGGACGGCGAGTACACGGTGTCGAACCGGCAGCTGCACTCGTGGCCGGAGCTGTACATCCGCGGCGCGGGGTGGGTGTCCTTCGAGCCGACGCCGGACTCCGACGCAGCCGCGCAGGCCGGTACCGAGTCCTCGGCGACCCCGGCACCCGCGCCCTCGGAGACCCCGCTCCCCGCTCCCGGTGAGACCGAGACCGACCAGGCGACGGCCACCCCGACGCCCTCGGCGTCCGCCGCCCCCGGTGCCGCGGCCGCGTCCGACCGTCCGGGCTCCGGGCCCGCGGGCGTCCTCGTCGGGCTCGTGCTCCTGCTCGCGGTGCTCGTCGCTCCGGGGCTGGTCCGCGCCCTGCGTCGTCGGCAGCGGCTGGCGGCGATCCGGGCGGGCCGGTCGCCGGCCGTGCAGGCCTGGCGGGTCGGGAGAGCACACGACTGAACTCCCGTCACTCCGGGGCACCTCGCATTCGGTGTTCTCCTTGGTAACAAAAAGATCTAAAAAAATAGACCAGCTATGATG
>NZ_CAJCKG010000022.1:0-57326 GCF_903970945.1 Curtobacterium sp. ME26 | reverse complement strand
AAGACCGACGCCGTCAAGGGTGGCCTGCTCGTCGGCACCGCCACCATCACCGCCCAGATCAAGTAACACCCAGCACCACCAGCGGGACACCACCGCAGCACCACGACGCGAAGGCGCCGCCCCCGGACCCGGGGACGGCGCCTTCCGTCGTACCCCGACCCCGCCTCCCAGCGCCTCGACGACAGGATGGAGTGGTGACCGCACCCCAGGACGTGACCCCGAGGGTCAACACACTCGCCGTCGTCGCCTTCGTCCTCGTCTTCTTCGTCGCCTTCGTCGGGTCGATCGTCGGGTTCCTGGCCCTGCGCGACATCGACAGGACGGGGGAGGGCGGTCGTGCACTCGCTCTGTGGGCGATCGTCCTCGGCTTCGTCTTCACCGCGTTCAACATCGTCGTCGGGGCCCTCGTCCTCGTCTCGATCCTCCGCCAGGGTTGAGGGGTCCGGCCGCGATGATGGTGCTGTGAACACCGCCGAACTCGTCCGCGACGCCGTCGTCGCCGAGGTCGAGCGCACCGGCTTCCGGGCGCACGGCCTGCACGTCCTCGTGGGCGACGACACCGCCGAGCACCAGTGGAGCGCCGACGTCCGCCGCGACGTCCACTCGGTGGCGAAGGGCGTGGCCGTCCTGGCCGTCGGGGTCGCCGTCGGGGACGGTGTCGTCGCGCTCGACCAGCCCGTCGGCGCACTGCTGCCCGACGTGCGACTCGGTCCGGGCGTGCAGGACGTGACCCTCCGGCACCTCCTCACCATGACGAGCGGCATCGACATGCCGTGGTCACCGACCCAGGCGACGGACTGGCCCGACCTGGCGCGGGAGTTCCTCGGACGTCCCACCCCGGGTCGCCGGTTCCAGTACGCGAACGCCAGCACGTACACCGCCGTCCGGGCACTCGCCGAGCGGGTCGGGGACGTCGGCGCCTTCGTGCAGGACCGCCTGTTCACCCCGCTCGGCATCGCCGACGTCGTGTGGGACCGCGATCCGCTCGGTCACGTCGTCGCCGGTGGGGGGTTGTGGCTCCGGACCGCCGAGGTCGCGCGCATCGGTCGACTCCTCCGCGACCGGGGGACCCTCGACGGGCGACCGCTCGTGCCCGCGGCGATCGTGGACGCGATGCACGGCGACTGGGTGACGGCCGGGTCCTCGCCCGCCTACGACCGCTACGCCCTCGCCGGGTGGGGCGGGCCCGGACGGCTCTGGCGGCTGCACGGCGCGTACGGGCAGCTCGTGGTCCTCGATCCCCTGGCCGACGCGGTGGTGACGCTCACCGCCGACGACCACGAGCGGGCGGACACCGTCGCCGCGGCGGTGGCGCGGGTGCTCGCCGACGTCGCGTCCTCGCCCTCCGGGCGATGACGGGCTGGACTGCCGGGTCCCGGTCAGTCCTCTGGGTCCACGGGGCCGAGTGCGTCGAGGAGGCGGTGGGAGACGGACCGCAGGGTGTCCGCGTCGGTCCCCACGGGCCTCCAGAACAGCTGCTCGAGCGCCGCGGTGTGCGCGCGGATGCCGGCCAGCACCGCACGGCGGCCCTCGGTCGTCATCGTGACCCAGCTGCCCCGACCGTCGGTCGGGCAGTCGGCCCGCTCGACGAGGCCGCGACCGACCATCCGGGTGACCTGGTGGCTGACCCGGGACTTCTCCCAGCCGATGCCGGCGGCGACGTCACGTACCCGGAGTCGGCGGTCCGGAGCGCGCTGGAGACCGATGAGGATCTCGAACTCGGGGATCGAGATCCCGGCTCCCTCCTGCACCGCGTGGTCGAGCGCGCGGTCGAGTCGCCGCCAGACGTCGTGGAACGCGTCCCACGTCGCCCAGTCGTGCCCTGCGCCACCGTCGTCCGCCATGACCGCCAGCGTAGCCAGCAGCGGACGTCCCGAGCACACGGTCGATCCGTCCGGCTCGCTCCGAGTCGGCACCCGGCGTACTCAGAGGTCACGTCGGGGGGCCGGAATACGATCGCTCCATGCCCTCCCCGCACCTCCGTGACTGCACCGACGACGTGGTGGCACGGGCTCAGGGGTGGATCGACGCCGGCCGCGGTGTCCGGACGGACCCCGCTGCTGCCCGCCTGGCCGAGCTGCTCGCCGACCCGCGCGGGCGCGACTTCGCGCGGGAGTTCGTCGACGTCGTCGTCCGGCCGGAGGACCCGCGGGTCGTCGCGCGCAACCTGGAACGGGCGAGCCGCTCGGTGCCGGAGGACCTCGCGTGGTGGCTCCGTGGGGCGGTGACGGTCGGCGGCGGCTTCGCGACGATGGCGCCGTGGGCCGTCGTGCCCTCGGCGCGCCGCGTCCTCCGTCGACTCGCCGGACACCTCGTCGTCGACGCGACCGGCGCCAGGACCCCGGCGGCCCTGGCGCGGGTGGGCGGACCCGATACCCGGGTCGACGTCGCCCTGCTCGGCCCGGCCGTCCTCGGACCCGTCGGGCGCGATCGGCGGCTCGCGGCGATCACCGAACTCGTGCAGCAGGACGTCGACGCCGTCTCGGTCGACCTCGACGCGGTGCTGCCGTCGACCTCGCCGTGGGACCTCGACGCGGCTGTCGCCGACGCCGTCGAGCACCTCGCACCGCTCGTGCGCACCGCCGCGGGTCGTCCGACCCCACCGGTGGTCACGCTGCAGAGCGGACGGGCGGACGACCTCGAGCGGACCGTCGGGGTGTTCTGCGCCCTGCTCCGGCTCGACGGCACCGCTGGGGTCACCCTCGGCGTGACCCTGCCGGCCGAGCTGCCCGAGTCGCTCGACGCGCTCGACGAGGTGACGGCCCGGGCGCAGGACCGCCGTGCCGCCGGGGGAGCGCCCGTCCGGGTCCGCCTCGGCACGGGCACGCTCCTCGCGACCGAACGGGTGGACGCCGTCCTGCAGAGCCGCCCGCTCGCGGTCACCGCCGACCGCCTGGCGACGGACACCGCGTTCCTGCGACTGCTCGACCGGGCGATCGACCCCGAGCGCACCGACGCCGTGCACGTCGGGGTCGCCACCTCCGACCCGTTCGCGCTGGCGGCCGCGTCCGTCCTCGCCGAACGCCGCGGTGTGCTCGACGCGGTGGAGCCCGAGGTCCTCCTCGGCACGACCCGCCTCGCGGACGCCCTCCGCGGTTCCTTCGGCCGGGTCGTCGTCCGCGTCCCGCTCGTCCGCCCCGACGAGTACGACGCTGCCGTGCCGTTCCTCGCCCGGCGCCTGCGCGAGGTCGCGGACGGCGTCGCCAGCACGTCCGACGGTGACGACGCAGCCGCTGACGACCGCGGGCTGGCCGCGCACGTCGATGCCGTCGCCGCACTCGTCCGTCCGGCACCGACCTCCCGTCGCATCCAGGACCGTCGCCGGCCTCCCGGCGACCCGGTGCTGCTCGACCGGTCCGGCAGCACGCCCGACACCGATCCCTCGGTCCCGGGGAACCGCGAGTGGGCAGCCGAGGTCCTCGCCCGCGTGCCGGGGTCCCAGCGCGGTGCCGCCACCATCCGCGCCGCGCGCACCACAGACCGCGGGCGGCTCGAGCGGATGATCGCCCGCACGGCCTCGGCCGGGGCGAACTGGGGCCGGCAGGAACCGGAGGACCGGGCGGAGCTCTTCGACCTGATCGCCCACGCCGTCGAACGCCACCGTGCCGACCTGGTCGAAGTGGTCGTCTCCGAGCTCGGGTTCACGCTGGCCGAGGCCGACGGCGAGGTCAGCCGCGCCGTCGACGCAGCCGTGCACGCCGCCGACCGCACCCGGCACCTGGTCGACGTCACGGGAGCGCAGCCTGCACCACCGCGGCTCACCGTGGTCGTGCCGTCGTGGAGTGCCCCGCTCGTCGACGCCGCCGACGGCGTCCTGACGGCACTCGCCGCCGGGAGCGGTGTGGTGCTGCAGCCCGCGACCGCCGCGCGCCGGGCCGGTGCCGTGTTCGCCGAGGTGCTCTGGGACGCCGGGGTGCCCCACTCCCTGCTCCAGCTCGTCGACCTCGACGGCAGCGACCTCGCACGGGACCTCATCGCCCACCCCGCCGTCGACCGGGTCGTGCTCACCGGGGCACCGGAGACGGCGCGGTCCTACCGGTGGTGGCGGGCCGACCTGCCCCTCGTTGCCGAGCTGACCGGGGTCGTGACGGCGGTGGTGACCCCGTCGGCCGACCTCGACCAGGCGGCGCGCGACGTCGTGGCGTCGGCGTTCGACCGTGCCGGGCAGTCGGCGGCCGCCGTGTCGTTGCTCGTGCTCGTCGGGTCCGTCGGCGAGAGCGACCACTTCCGCGACCAGCTCGCCGATGCGGTCCGTGGGTTGCGCACGGCGTGGCCCACGGACCCCTCCGCGCAGGTCGGGCCGCTCGTCGCCGAGCCGTCCGGTCCGGTCCGCACGGCGTTGACCGAGCTGCGGCCGGGGGAGTCGTGGCTCGTCGAACCCGCCGCCCTCGACGACTCCGGGCGACTGTGGTCCCCGGGCGTCCGGGAGGGCGTGCGCCCCACTGCCGACCACTCCCGGGCCGCCGTCCCCGCTCCCGTGCTGGACGTCGTCCGCGTCGACACGCTCGAGGACGCGCTCGCCCTGCAAGAAGCCGTCGACGGCGGCTCCGTCGCGGCCCTGCACACGCTCGACCCGGACGAGGTCGCCACCTGGTCGGACCGCACCCGGGCCGGCTTGCTCGTCGTCAACCGCCCGACCACCGGCGCCCGACCCGGGCGACAGCCGGTCGGCGGGTGGCGGCGGACCGCGGTCGGACCCACCGTGCACCGCGGTGGTCCGCTCGCCGTGCTCGGTGCGGACCGCTGGCGGCCGACGGCGCGCACCGCCCAGCGCAGCATCCAGCTGCAGGGACTCGGGAACCGCGTGACGGCGGTCATCGAAGCCGCGCGCGCCGGGCTGTCGTTCGAGGAGTTCGACCGGGTCCGTGCGGGTGCCGAGAGCGACGCGGCAGCGCGTGCGGCCCTCTACGGTCGCTCACGGGACACGGCCGACCTCGTCGTCGAGCGGAACGTCATCCGGTTCCGGCCGCAGTCCGTGGTCGTCCGTCAGTCGACGGGCGTCGGTGCCGGTGACCTCGTCCGCGTGCTCGTCGCGGCGACCGCGGCACGGGCGCACGTGCTCCTCAGCACCGCCCGCCCGCTGCCGGCCGAGCTGCTGCCGCTGTTCTCCGCCGCGCGGTCCCCGCTCCACGTCGTCGACCAGCTGGTCGAGGACGACGCAGCGTTCCTGGCCCGTGCCGCGTCCGGCGCCCTGCTGCAGGACGACTGGTCGGACGGGGCGGAGCAGGACCTCGACCCGCTCGACCTCGTCCTCGCCCAGGGTGTCGAGCGGCGACGCCACACGGCGTTCGGCGGCCCCGGTTCCCGTGTGCGGCTGCTCGGCGGCGACCCGCGTGCGCTCGAGGCTGCGCTCGGAGCCGGGACGGACACGACGATCCACGACGACCCGGTGGTCGAGTCCGGCCTGGTCGAGATGCTGCACTTCCTGCGCGAGCAGACCGTGTCCGTCGCGGCGCACCGGCACGGCGACGTCTCGACGGCGTTCAGCCGGCTGCGGCTCTGAGCGGTCGCCGCGGTGGGCGGCGTACCGTCCGGGGCATGAACGCACGAGCGAACGACGACGAGGTCCAGACCGCCCCCGTGATGGACGGCGCCACCGAGGCCACCAACGAGGAGAAGCTCTCCGGCCTGGTGGAACAGGTCGAGCACGACCACGGCGACGAGGGTGCCGGGGCCATGGCCGACCACCTGCGGGACCGCATGGACGAGACCGGTGTCGAGGACGAGGGACCGGTCACCGAGGTCGAGTAGCGGTCGGGCCGCGGCCGGCTGTCCGCCGGCCGCGGCGACCGAGGGTCACCGTCGGCCGGGGCGACGCCGTCCCGTGCCGACGAGCCCGACCTCGAGCGCCGTCAGGACGATCGCGACCACGAGCTGCCGGACGGCGAACCCGCGGGTCTGCCGGTCGAGCGCGATGAGCGGCACCATCGAGACACCGTGCGTGGCGTCCACGGCAGCGCCGAGCACGTGTGCCTCGGGGGAGCCCGCGCGGACGAGCAGTGCCGCCTGGCCGAGCTGCCGCACGCCGAGGACCCGACCGAAGACGGCGACCCGCCCCGTAGAACCGCGCGACGCGATCAGGTGAGCGATCCCGATGCCCGCGCGGAGTCCCTCGACCCAGCGCGCACGCTCGGTGCGTGCCCGGCGGCTGCGGCGGCTCATCGGCGCTTCCCCGCGGCGATCGCGAGCGCTCCGGCGGCACCGAGTGCCGCGCCGATGATGCCGTTGCCGAGTCGGCGGTGCTCCACCCACCAGGTCTGCGGTGACCACGCGTGCGCCGAGTCGTCGAAGACACCGTGCGCGCCGTGATCGCCCGCCACCGGCTCGTAGAGGTTGGTCGGCAGGGACTCGCCGTCCTTCTGCTCGGCCTGCTGCCCGCTGACCAGGGTCTTCGCGGCGTACCAGTCGGCGAAGCGACCGCTGATCCGGTTGCCGAGGATCGTGTAGACGGTCGATTCACCGACCCAGGTGCGGCGTCGGGGCCGCTCGGCGGTGGCAGCGATCGCGCGTGCGCCGACCTCGGGCTGGTAGATCGGGGCGACCGGCTGCGGGTGGTGCGGCAGCAGCGACTTCACCCAGTTGAACTGGACCGTGTTGAGCGCGGGCATGTCCACCCGGCTCACGGCGACCTTGCTCCCCTGCGCGGAGAGCTCCGACACGACCGACTCGGTGAAGCCCACGATCGCGTGCTTCGAGCTGCAGTAGGCGGACTGCAGCGGGATGCCGCGGAAGCCCAGCGCCGACCCGACCTGGATGACGTGACCGCGGTCGCGAGGGACCATCCGCGACAGTGCCGCGCGGGTGCCGTGCACGAAGCCGAGGAAGTTCACGTCGAGGGCCCGCTCGAAGTCGTCGGCCTCGGTGTCGAGGAACCGTCCGAAGACCCCGACCATCACGCAGTTGACCCACAGGTCGATCGGGCCGAGTTCCTGCTCGGCGCGGTCGGCAGCGGCCTCTACCGCCTGGCGGTCGGCGACGTCCGCGACCAGCGCGAGCCCGCGACGTCCGGCGGCCTCGACCTCGGCGACGGCGGCCGCGACCCCGTCCTCCCCGCGGGCGAGGACGGCGACATCCCACCCCCGCGCGGCGAGCTCGCGAACGGTCGCCCGTCCCAGTCCAGCCGAACCACCGGTCACCACTGCCACGCGCGTCATGCTGTCCGTTGTACGCGGAGCACGGTCACCGCCGACTCAGCGGGCGTCCCCCGGCACAGCACCGCGGGGAGCATGATGGCGCAGTGGAGACGCGCGACGAGGACCCGGTCGAGGAGGCACCGCCCGGCTGGGTGCTGCGCACGCCCACGCGGTGGCGAGAGGTCTGGGTCCTGCCACTGCTGGCACTCGGCGTCGCCGCGCTGATGATCGTCGCCGGGTCCGCCTCCGCGGACGTGCTCGCGCGGGTGCCCTGGGTGACGGCCGCGGTCGTGATGTCGGCCGGCGCGGTCGCGCTGGCGGTCGCGGGCTGGCGAGCGTACCGGGACCAGACCCGCGGCGCCTCGTGGGACCTGCACCGGACGGCGGTCCTGGCGGGTGTCGCGAGCGGCGCCGTGGTGATGGTCGCGAGCCTGGTCGCCGGTGGCGCGATCGGTGTCGCGACGGGCGCCCTCGGTGGGCTGCCGACGATCATGTGGTCCGCGCGTTCGATCACCCGTTTCGATCGTACGGCGGTGTCGGTGGCGTGCACCGTCGTCGCGGTGGTGTCCCTGGTCCTGGTCGTCGTCGGGCTGACGGTCGACGTCGTCCCGCACGGGCGCGCGACGGTCTGGGCCGGGGTCGCGCCGCTCGTCGCCGTCATCACGGCGGTGTTCGCGTTCGTGCAGTTCCGCGCCCTCGCCCGCACGCCGTCGGATTGACCGCAGGAGGGCGGGCGATCAGTCGGCCGCCGCCCGCCTCGCCGTCGCCAGGTGCGACCGCACGTGCAGCAGCACCGGCTCCTCGTCCGGTGCCTGCGGCAGCGCTCCGAGCGAGAACGACTCCACGACGTCCGGCCCGAACAGCACGCACACCGAGGACCCGCCGAACTGGAAGTACCCCAGCTCGTCGCCCTTGCCGACCCGGGCGCCCGGCTCGATGCCGTCGCCGATCACGCAGGACGACACGTCCGACATCCCGATGAACACGACCGCGACGGTGCCGATGGTCGGGTCGTCCGCGTCGACGAGCACGATCGCCCGAGTCGCGACGTGCGCCAGGTACCCCTGGGACAGCTGGGGTTCGGCGGCCTCGGCTCCCTGCGACGACGCCTCGGAGTAGTAGGTGCCCGGCTCGACCCAGGCGCGGAGGATCGTGCCGCCCACCGGGCTGTGCCAGCGGTGGTACTCGAGCGCGCTCAGGAACGCCTGCCACACCGTCCCGTCCACGAACAGGTCGGTGGCCTCGTCGCCGGCGAGCAGCTCCTCGACCGAGTACGGCTCGGCCTTCGCCCAGAACGCGTCGCGCCGGTGCACGCGGCTCGCGATCCGGTACGGCGTGGCCTCGCAGGGACTGACCACGACGGCGTCGTCGTCCGGAGCGGCCACGGGCCGCTCGCCGTCCTGCAGGCGACGGGTGAAGAAGTCGTTCCAGGAGCGGAAGCCCCCGTGCTCGTCGTCCGGGTCGTGGGCGAACTGGTCCAGGCCGACCGCGCGACGAGCTGCGTCGCTCAGCCACCCCGACGGCGCGTCGACGAGCACTCCGAGCGACTTGTCGCTCGACAGGAAGTCGCACCATCCCTGCAGGACCGCGCGGAGCGCGTCGTTCACCCGGGGGTCCCGGTAGAACGCGAAGCCGGCCGGGGTGGCCTTCGTCCAGTCGAGCACACCGTCGAGCGGCGTCATCACCATCTGCTCGTCGCTGTACTCCGGTGCGGACGTGATCACCTCGTCGACGAGTTCGAGCAGCTCGTCGAACGACTCGAGGTGCCGGTCCTGGTACTCGCGACCGGTGGGGACCTGCTCGATCATCTGGTGCGCGTGCATCCGCAGCACCGGATCACCCTCGACGAGGTCCCGGAGGGCGGACACCGCGGGGTGCAGCGCGCGGTCAGGATCGCGGTGCTGGTGGCGGTCCCGGCGACCACGGAGCCACGCCTCGAGTCCCGACTGGTCCTGCGGGAGCCATCCGGCTCGTCGCCGGACGTCCTGCTGGTGCGATGCTCCGGTCACCTCACGCACGTTACTCACGCGCGGGGGAGGCCGTCCCAGCGCCGCGACGACGGGACCCCGCCGATCGCAGCGATCGGCGGGGTCCACGTGGAGGTGGTCAGGTCACCCTTCGACGGTGACCTCCGTGGTCGTGACCCGGTTCCACAGACTGCCGTGTGGCTTTTCCTTGGCGAGGAACGTGAGCTTGTACTTGCCGGGCGTCTGGTAGATCTTCGCGGCGAAGTGCCCGTCCTTGACGGCGAACTCGCCGGCGCGCTTCCCGTTCTCGAGGACCAGCACGGACTCGCCGGGTGCCGTGCCCGTGTACGTGACGAAACCGTCCCGGTCGAGCTGCACCGAGCCGGACTGGTCGACAGAGAGCTCGGTGGCCGGCGTCTCGTTGCCGTCGCCGGGCTGCTGGCTGTCGTCGCGGACGACGTACCGGAGCGTGGTCCGGGCGACGGGTGCGCCCTGTTCGGTGCCGGAGAGGGCGATGGACGCGATCCGCCCGCCGGGCTTGGTGGCGGGGACGTCGACCGACCAGTGGCCGCCTCGGACCTCGGTGGTGGTCTGGGAGCCGTTGTCGAGGTCGCGGACGGTGATCCACCCGCCGGAGGCGCGGCCGGAGAGGGTGACCTTGCCGTCCTTCGGGGTGAGCTCGGCGCCCTGCTGCTGGTCGAGGCGCAGCGACGCGGGGTCGACCTGCCCGCCGTTGCCGTCGCCGAGCTGCTGGCTGTCGTCGCGGACGATGTACCGGAACGTGGCCTGGGTGACGGGGGCACCCTGTTCGGTGCTGGAGAGGGCGATGGACGTGATCTGCCAGCCGCGGGTGGTGGCGGGGACGTCGACGGACCAGTGGCCGTCGTGGACCTCGGTGGTGCCGAGGGTCTTCCGGTCGGCGTCGCGGACGGTGATCCACCCGCCGGAAGCGCGGCCGGAGAGGGTGACCTTGCCGTCCTTCGGGGTGAGTTCGGCGCCCTGCTGCTGGTCGAGGCGCAGCGACGCGGGGTCGACCTGCCCGCCGCTGCCGGAGCCGCCACCGGAGCCGCCGTCGGAGCCACCGCCCGTACCCCCGTCCGAGCCACCGAACGTGTAGTGGTCGTCGGACTCGAGCGATCGCTTCTCCCCGAGCACCTGCGAGGCCCGCACCTGGTTCTCACCCCCGCGGAACTCGACGGACACCGTGGCGACCCCGTCGTCCGATGCCCGCGCGGCCGTCGAGTGCCCGTTCGCGACGACGGTCACCTCGGCACCCGGCACTGCTTCGTACCGCATCTCGTGGATCAGTTGACCGTGCTGCACCGCACGGGAGATCTCGGTCAGGCGCCCCTCCGAGCTGAGGTCGAGCGGCGCGGACAGGGGGAGGCCGCTGAAGTCCACGTCGACGGCGCGTTCCGTCGAGGACTGCCCGGTGTCCACCGCGTAGTGCGCCGAGTCCTGACCGTTCGGCTTCACCTGGAAGACGATCGGCTTCCGCGAGTCACCGCTCTTGGCATCGACGATCTCGCCCGACGGGTCGATGAGCCGCACCACCGTGGGTGCGTCGACCGTGACGCGCACGTCGACCCACTGCAGGTCACCGACCCGCATCGGGGCCTGCTGGACGTCGGTGATGCCGGCGCGGGCGGTCGACGCGGACGACGCGGCGGCACGCGCGGGCTGCCCGGGGGCCGCGAACGCGCTCGCGCTCGTGGCGCCGACGGCGAGGCAGCTCGCGAGGACCACGGCGGATCCGACGGCGAGGGGACGGAGGTTCATGCTGTTCCTTTCACGAGGACGGAAGTCCCCGAAAGGCTACGTATCTGAAATACCTCTCCTTGTGATCATCCCGCGTGTGATGGTCACCGCCCGATCCCGAACCGCGTCGTCACCCCCGGCGAGTACAGCACCGAGTCCGGCTCGAGCCCCGACAGCCCGAACGGCAGCCCGGCGGCACCGAGCAGGTCGTCCTGCAGCCGTCGGACGGTGGCCCGGTGCAGCGGCCACGGTTCGTGCTCGTTCGGCCAGAAGCGCGTCGCGCCGAGCCGTCGCACGTGCATGCCCCACCGTGCCGTGAGGAAGGTCTCGAGCGGGGTCGGCGCCGTGACCTCGTCGCCGATCGCGACCTCGATGCGCGACCGCAGGCGGGTGCCGTGCCGCCGCATCGCGTAGGCGATGCGCCCGGCTCCGCGACGCCGCTGCGCGACCGCCCACCAGTAGGGCAGCCCGGTCGCGACGCGCGCCCCGACCGTCGGCGCGAGCTTCCCCGCGTCGAGCGACAGGAACACGACCCCGTGCCGTCCACGGTCGTCGACCGTGTAGACACGCACGTTGATCTCGACGAAGTCGCCGACGCGGCCGACGGAGACGGGCGGGAACCGGGTGTCCTCGAACGAGAACGCGATGAGGCCCACCCAGGTGGTCGTCCCGTCGTCGACGCCGTCGGCCCCGAGGGTGTCCGGTCGGACGCCCTTCGGCAGCAGCGGCGCGACGGCGGACGCGTCGACCCGCCAGTGCACGAAGACGACGTCACGCCACGCCTGCTCGATCCAGGGGCGGCCCGGCAGGCCGGGGGCGACGGACGGGAGGCCGGGCGCACCTCCGGCGGGCTGGCTCATGGTCACGGGTCACTCCTCTCCGCGGGCTCGCCCGCCTCCGACACGTCGTCCCACCCGGTCTGCGGGGTCGCGCAGGTCCCGCGGAACACGTACTGCGACGGGCGCTTCCGTTCGTTCGACACCCAGTCGATGGCGGGTCGTCGGCGCTCCGGCGGCAGGTACCCGATCCGGTACACGGCCATGAGTTCGAGCTCCGGCGGGACGGCCAGCAGGTCCTCGACCTCGGCCCACGCCTCCTCGATCTCCATCGGGAACGACACGAACTGGATCCCGAGGCCGAGCTCGGTCGTCGCGAGCCAGACGTTCTCCATCGCCGCGCCCATGCTGAAGACGGAGTAGAAGGCGTTGCGCGCCTCCTTCCGGTACTCGTCGCGGTCGAGCATCACGCCGAGCAGGAGCGGCGAGCCGGCGACGAGCTTCCGGTTCTCCTCGCCGAGGGTCTGCGGGACGCGCAGCGTGTTCATGAGCAGCTGGCCGCGACGGGTGAAGACCTGCTTCGTGAAGGGCCTGAGCGGTCCGGGGAGCTTGTCGAACAGCATGCCGTCGCGCCGCTCGTCCATCTCGGCCTGCGAGAACCGGAAGTACGGCCGGTAGCGGCTGAAGAACGACCCCTCGGCCATGGTCCGGGTCATCGATCGTCCGCTGATGTCCGCGATCCGGTCGATCGTGTCGCGCTCCTCGACGATGACGAACCGCCACGGCTGGCTGTTGAGCTGCGACGGTGCCCGCCCGGCGAGCTCCACGAGGAGCCGCTGGTGCTCCTCGGACACCGGGTCGGGCAGGAACGCCCCGTTGGTCGTCCGTCGTCGTCGGATCGCCTCGAACAGCTCCACGGATCACCCTCCTCGCCGGCCGCGTGCGAGCAGCGCCCCCAGGTAGGACGGTGCCGCGGCGACCGCGACCTTCCAGTGTGCTCCGGCACGGGGGTCGGTGCGTGGAGCGACCGCGAGGGGGACGAGCGCGGGCAGCAGGAACAGGGCGGTCCGGTCGCGCGTCCAGAGCGGGGTCGTCGCGGCGGCACCCGTCAGGGCGGCGGTGACGACGAACAGGCCGTGGTGCACGACACGGAGCTTCCTCGTCCGGATCACCCGGACCGCGACCGCGGTGCCCCAGAGGCAGTTCGCCAGGTAGGCACCGGTCGCCGCGGTGACCAGACGTCGGGCCGCCGGCGGACGCGTGGGAGCCGTGCCGTGCCTCCCGGCCGTCCTCCTGCGTCCCACGACCGCGACCCTACGCGCGCCGCGTCAGGCGGACTCGCGGCTCACGAGCTTCGACAGGACGATCGCGCTGCGCGTGTGGTCCACCTGCGGTGCGAGGCGCACCCGGTCGAGCGCGAGCTCCAGTGCCGACAGGTCCCGCGACCGCATGTGCACGACGGCGTCGGCGCTGCCCGTGACCGTGCCGGCGTCGACGACCTCGGGCACGGTGTCGAGCAGCGTGCGGAGCTCGTCGGGGGAGACGGTGCCGCGGCAGTACAGCTCGACCCAGGCCTCGGTGCCGCGGTCCTCGACGGCGGGGTCGACCTTGATCGTGAAGCCCTGGATCACGCCGTCGGCGACGAGCCGGTCGACGCGGCGCTTGACGGCGGAGGCCGAGAGTCCGACCACCGACCCGATGTCGCCGTACCCGGCGCGGGCGTTCTCCCGGAGCTGGTCCAGGATGCGGTGGTCGAGGGTGTCCATCGCCGAACATCGTACGCGGGCTTCTTGCGAGGCAGCCGGGTCCGACGCATGAATCGTGCGTCACCCGAACGGGTGCCAGCCGAGATCCAGTCGTGACCCGACGCGGGCGCCCATCCGTGCGAGGATCGCAACGGCGTCGACCTGGTCCGCTGCGGTGAGTGAGCCTGCATCTCGCCGGAGCTCTTCACGAGTGGTGGTTCCTGGCAGGCTCGGGCCCCGGTCCCTTCCAGGAGGAACTGATGTCGAACACCGCAACCGAACCGCAGGCAGCACCGGCCCGTGTCGCCACGAAGCGCACGATCCTGATGTGCAAGCCGACGCACTACACGGTGAGCTACCGGATCAACCCGTGGATGCACCCCGAGGAGCCGACCGACACGTCGAAGGCCGTCGAGCAGTGGCAGTCGCTCGTCGACGTCTACGAGCAGCTCGGCTTCGACATCTCGTACATCGAGCCGATCGAGGGTCTGCCGGACATGGTCTACGCGGCCAACGGCGGCTTCGTGCTCGACGGCGTCGCGTACGGCGCGAAGTTCCAGTACCCCGAGCGCCAGCCCGAGGGTCCCGCCTACATGGACTGGTTCCGCAGCGCCGGCCTCACCGTCGCCGAGCCCGAGGAGACCAACGAGGGCGAGGGCGACTTCCTGCTCATCGGCGACACGATCTTCGCCGGCACCGGGTTCCGCTCCGACAGCACCTCGCACGAGGAGCTCGCCCGCATCTACGGCCGCGAGGTCGTCACCCTCAAGCTGATCAACCCGAGCTTCTACCACCTCGACACCGCCATCGCCGTGCTCGACCCGGAGCCCGACGCGTCCGGCCGGTCGAACATCGCCTACCTGGAGAGCGCGTTCGACGAGCCCGCGCTGGCGATCCTGCGCGAGCGCTTCCCGGACGCGATCATCGCGACCGAGGAGGACGCCGCGATCCTCGGCCTCAACTCGTACTCCGACGGCTACAACGTCGTGATTGCCTCGCGTGCGACGACCTTCGCCGAGCAGCTGCGCGAGAAGGGCTACAACCCGATCGGCGTCGACCTGTCCGAGCTCCTGCTCGGCGGCGGCGGCGTGAAGTGCTGCACGCTCGACCTGCACCCCGTCGGCACCGGCACCTCGGTCGCGCGGTAGCCATGGGCACCACGACCGGAGCCGGCACCCACCAGGGTGCCGGCGCGTTCGGCGACGCCAGCGCACTCGGTGACGCCAGCTCGCTCGGTGACGCCAGCTCGCTCGGCGACGCCACAGCAGCCGCCCTCGCCGTCGAGGACCGCTCCCTCGCCCACAACTACAGCCCGCTGCCGGTCGTCATCGCGTCCGGCGAGGGTGCATGGGTGACGGACGTCGACGGCAGGCGCTACCTGGACGGACTCGCCGCCTACTCTGCGGTGAACTTCGGCCACGGCAACCCCCGCCTGCTCGACGCCGCACGCGCCCAGCTCGACCGGGTGACCCTGACGAGCCGCGCGTTCGTGAACGACCGGCTCGGCCCGTTCGCGTCGGCGCTCGCCGCGCTGACCGGCACCGACCTCGTGCTGCCGATGAACACCGGTGCCGAGGCCGTCGAGTCCGCCATCAAGGTCTCGCGTGCCTGGGGCTACCGCGTCAAGGGCGTCCCGGCGGGGCAGGCCACCATCGTGGTCGCATCCGGGAACTTCCACGGGCGCACCACGACGATCGTGTCGTTCTCGGACGACCCCTCGGCCCGCGAGGACTTCGGCCCGTACACGCCGGGCTTCCGCACGGTGCCGTACGGCGACGCCGAGGCCCTCCGGGCGGCGATGGACGAGACCGTCGTCGCCGTGCTGCTCGAGCCGATCCAGGGCGAGGGCGGGGTCGTCATCCCGCCCGCCGACTACCTGCCGGCCGTCCGCGAGGTCTGCGACGAGTTCGGCGCGCTGTTCGTCGCCGACGAGATCCAGTCCGGGCTCGGCCGCACCGGGCACACCCTCGCGGTCGAACGCGTCGGCGTCCGGCCGGACCTCATCACGCTCGGCAAGGCCCTCGGCGGTGGCATCGTCCCGGTGTCCGCGGTCGTCGGCTCCCGCGAGGTGCTCGGCGTCCTCCGTCCGGGCGAGCACGGCTCGACCTTCGGCGGCAACCCGCTCGCCGCCGCCGTCGGCGCCGAGGTCGTCGCGATGCTCGACGAGGGCACGTTCCAGCAGCGCGCGCTCGAGGGCGAACCGCTCCTGCGCGGGCTGCTCGACGAGCTCGTCGGCAAGGGCGTCGTGGCGCACCGGGTCGCCGGGCTGTGGGCGGGGATCGACATCGACCCCGCGCTCGGCACCGGCAAGGAGATCGCGCACGACCTGGCCGACCGCGGCGTGCTCGTCAAGGACACGCACGGCTCGACGATCCGTTTCGCCCCGCCGCTCGTCGTCACCGACGACGAGGTCCGTCTCGCGATCGGGACCCTCGGCGAGGTGCTGGCCGCGCGCTAGACGCGACCGCCCGACGGACGGGAGGCGCGGTGCCAGCCGGCACCGCGCCTCCCGTCCGTCCTGCCGCGCGTCAGCGCACCTGCCACCGCTCCACGAGCTGGTCCATCAGCCCGTCGAGGTGCTCGTCCGTCACCTGGCGGGACGGATCCGCGTCGAACCACGCCACGATCTCCCGCGCACCCTGCCGGATCGACGTCGACTGCGCGAACTCCGGCACGAGCGTCTGCACCTTCGTGTTGTCGAACACCGAGGTGTTCGCCTTGTCCCCGAGCAGGCTCGCACCCCACTCGGCGTCGAGGGCGTCGATCGCGTCGGCGGGGACGTGCACGAGCTGCAGGTCCTCCACGCCGGCGGCGGCCGCGAGCTCGTGGGCGATCTGGTTCCAGGTCGGCGCCTCGTCACCCGTGATGTGGAACGCCTCGCCGATCGCCTCGGCACGGTCGAGCAGCCCGACGAACCCGACCGCGAAGTCCCGCGCGTGCGTGATCGTCCACAGCGAGCTCCCGTCGCCGGTCACCACGGCCGGCTTCCCCGCGCGCATGCGACCGAGCACCGTCCACCCGCCGGAGAACGGCACGAGGGTCTCGTCGTAGGTGTGGGACGGACGGATGATCGTCATCGGGAAGTCGTCCTCCCGGTAGGCCTTCGTGAGCAGGTCCTCGCACGCGATCTTGTCGCGGGAGTACTGCCAGAACGGGTTCTTCAGCGGCGTCGACTCGGTGATCGGCAGGTGCGTCGCGGGCGTCTGGTACGCCGAGGCCGACGAGATGAAGACGTACTGGTTCGTCCGCCCCGTGAACACCTCGACGTCCCGCTGCACCTGGTCGGGCGTGAACGCCACGAAGTCGATGACGACGTCCCAGCGCTGGTCGCCGATCGCCGCCTCGAGCGCGGCGCGGTCCGACACGTCGGCCTGGAGGCGCGTGACGCTCTCCGGGATCGGCCGCTTGTCGGTCGTGCCCCGGTTGAGCACGGTGACGTCGAACCCCTGCTCGACGGCTTCGCGGACGCACGCGGCGCTGATGATGCCGCTGCCGCCGATGAACAGCACGCTCGGTCCCGACATGGATGCTCCCTTGCTCCCGGCGGTGCCGCTGTGCACCGCGCCCCTGCGATCCTGCCCCTCAGTCGCTGGGTCGGGCGTCGAGGACGGCGCGGAGCGACGTCGTGTCGGCCGCCCACTCCGCAGCGACGGGGTGGATCCAGCCGAGCAGCTCCAGCGCGTCGTCGAGGTCGCGGCGGAGGTCGCGCTGGTGGATCGGTTCGTGGTGGGCGGCGCGGTTCCTGACGAAGTGCAGCTGCTGCATCCGAGCACGGACCTCCCGCTTGACGCGACCATGGATCTCGGGCCGTCGTCCGTTCCGGCTCGCGCGTGCTCGGGCCTTGTCCAGGTCGAGACGTCCCTGCTGGTCGAGATGCACGGCATCGAACCAGGTCGGTGCACCGCGTCGAGCCGCCCAGACGCCGAGCTCCCGGTCCAAGGAGTTGCGCGCGACGACCTCGACGATGCCGGTCAGTTCCAGGACGGCTGCCGCGGCGCGCATGTTCCACTCGTACAGGCGGATCGCGGACGTCAGATCCGGGCACCGCGCCGTGTAGGACCGCAGGCGCTCCGGCGTCAGGAGCGCCGGGAGATCTTGGTGAAGCATCGGTTCCCTTGTACGATGGGTGACGAAGACCCCGGAACGATCACTGGCCTCGGCCACATCGCCGGGGTTTCGTCTTGCCCCGGACCACTGATACTTCACCGTACCTGCCGCACGGCGAACGGTGGAAGCGGTTCGGACTTCGCGGACTACCGTCACGGGTCGGGGCGCACCGACGCGCTCCACGACAGGAGTGACACGCACATGGAGTACCGCTACCTCGGCAACTCGGGCCTCAAGGTGTCCGAGATCACCTACGGCAACTGGCTCACCCACGCCTCACAGGTCGAGAACGACGCGGCGATCGCCTGCGTCCGTGCCGCGCTCGACGTCGGCATCTCGACGTTCGACACCGCCGACGTCTACGCGAACACCGGCGCCGAGACCGTCCTCGGCGAGGCCCTCAAGGGGGAGCGGCGTCAGTCGCTGGAGATCGCGACGAAGGTCTTCGGTCCGACCGGTCCGAAGGGCCACAACGACACCGGGCTGAGCCGGAAGCACATCCTCGAGTCGATCGACGGGTCGCTCGAGCGCCTGCAGACCGACTACGTCGACCTCTACCAGGCGCACCGCTTCGACCACGAGACCCCGCTCGAGGAGACGATGCAGGCGTTCGCCGACGTCGTGCGACAGGGCAAGGTGCTCTACGTCGGCGTCTCGGAGTGGACCGCCGAACAGCTCCGCGCGGGTGCGGCCCTGGCGAAGGAGTTGGGCTTCCAGCTCATCTCGAACCAGCCGCAGTACTCGGCGCTCTGGCGGGTCATCGAGGGCGAGGTCGTCCCGACCTCGGAGGAGCTCGGCATCTCGCAGATCGTCTGGTCCCCGATCGCCCAGGGCGTCCTGACCGGCAAGTACCAGCCCGGTCAGCCGCTGCCCGAGGGTTCCCGTGCCACGGACGACAAGGGCGGCGCGAAGATGATCGAGCGCTTCATGAACGACGAGGTGCTCACCGCCGTGCAGGAACTCGGGCCCGTCGCCGACGAGCTCAGCCTGTCGATGGCGCAGCTCGCGGTCGCGTGGGTGCTGCAGAACCAGAACGTGGCATCGGCGATCATCGGTGCCTCGCGTCCGGAGCAGGTGCACGACAACGCCGGCGCTGCCGGGGTGCAGATCCCCGCGGAGCTGATGTCCCGCATCGACGACGCCCTCGGGTCGGTCGTCGAGCGTGACCCGGCGAAGACGAACGACAGCAGCCCGAAGACCCGCGAGGCCTAGGCCCGGTTGCGTCCCCGGGGACCGCCCGGGAACGCAAAAGAGCCCCTCACTCTCGTGAGGGGCTCTTCACCGTGGCTGGACACGGCATCGATCCGTGGACCTTTCGATTTTCAGTCGAACGCTCTACCAACTGAGCTATCCAGCCGTGGCGACCCTGACGGGACTTGAACCCGCGACCTCCGCCGTGACAGGGCGGCACGCTAACCAACTGCGCTACAGGGCCATGTTGTGTTGTGATTACTGCTTCGGTGTTGCTCGGTTGCTTGCTCACTCACGTGGAGTGACCCCAACGGGATTCGAACCCGTGCTGCCGCCGTGAAAGGGCGGTGTCCTAGGCCACTAAACGATAGGGCCGCAAGCTGCGCCGTGCGCTACCGATGGACAAGCATACGGATGCCCTGCGAGGTGTGCAAATCGAACGCCTCCGAGCGTGCATCTCCGGCGTGTCGCGCCGTCCCGTCCCGGACCGGCACGTCCCCGGTGCCACCATCGGGGCGTCCTGGCACCCTCGCTCGGGGGTGTCCGCCGTGTGACTGCTGTTGTTACTGTTGCGTCTGTTGACAGCGTCACGTGCGCGAGCCCCGCCGTGCCGTTACGAAAACGAGACAGATGTCGAAATCCCTCACCTCCCTCCGCCCCCGCCGCCGCGTGATCGCCGCCGCGGTCGCCGTCGTGCTCACCGCCGGGGCCCTCGCGGCCGTCGGTCCGGTGACCGCCGCCTCGGCCGCCGGGTACCCGAGCTGGTCCGACGTCGAGCAGGCCAAGGCGTCGAAGGACGCGCAGCAGGCGAAGGTGACGGAGATCAAGGCGCTCCTCGACGACCTCACGTCGAAGGCGTCCGCCGCCCAGGCCTCGGCCGCAGCGGCGGGCAAGGCGTACCAGGACGCACAGACGAAGTACGACGCCGCGACCCTCGAGCAGCAGACGCTGCAGGATCAGGCGGACGAGGCCGAGCGCACCGCGAAGCAGTCGGAGGCGCAGGCGGGTCAGCTTGCCGCACAGCTCGGTCGCGCGAGCGCGAACGACGTGACGACCGACATCCTCACGCACCCTTCGGCGTCCGGCGACCTGCTCTACGAGCTCGGCGCGATGTCGAAGCTGTCGGAGCAGGCGGACGGCATCTACTCCCAGGCCTCGCAGGACCGCGGGGTCGCCCAGGGTCTCGCCGACCGTGCCGAACAGGCGAAGGAGGCCCTCGGGGCCCTCGCCGAGGCCGCCCAGGCGAAGATGCAGGCCGCGCAGGACGCCGCCGACCGCGCCCAGACCGCGGTCGACGCCGAGGCCGACAACAAGACCCGCCTCGAAGCGCAGCTCACCCTGCTGACGACGAACGCGAAGAACGTCGAAGCGGCGTACGACAAGGGCGTCGCCGCCGAGAAGGCGCGGCGGGCAGCAGCCGAGGCCGCGGCGGCCCGGCAGGCGGCCGCGGCGGCGAAGGCAGCGGCCACGAGCCAGGGCGGCGCCGGCGGTGGGACGCCGAACTCCTCCGGGTGGGTCCGTCCCGCCGGCGGCTACCAGACGAGCCCCTACGGCTACCGCGTCGACCCGTACACGCACTACCGCGCCCTGCACGCCGGGGTCGACCTCGCGCCGGCCTGCTACGCCCCGATCTACGCGGCACACTCCGGCACCGTGACCTTCGCGGCGAACGGCGGCGGCTACGGCAACGAGGTCGTGCTCGACAACGGCGGCGGCATCTCCACCGCCTACGGGCACATCGTCGACGGCGGCATCCTCGTGTCCGTCGGGCAGCACGTCGAGGCCGGGCAGCAGATCGCGAAGATCGGCTCCACCGGTTGGTCGACGGGGTGCCACCTCCACTTCGAGACCCGGGTGAACGGCTCCGCCGTCGACCCGGTCCCCTTCATGGCAGCGCGGGGGATCTCGGTATGAGCAACAGCGCCGTCGAGAGGCCCTGAGCACGACATGAAGCCCTCCCCCCGCCACCGCACCGCGTGCACCGCGGTCGTCGCCGTCCTCGGCATCGGTCTGTCGGTCGTGCTGGCCGGTCCCGCGCAGGCCGCGCCGTCGGCCCCGAGCTGGGACGACGTGCGCGAGGCCAAGGCGGACACCGCCCAGGCCCAGCAGACGGCGGACGAGCTGAGCGCCCGACTGCAGACCCTGCAGGACGCCGCGGACTCGGCGCAGGTGGCGGAGCTCCAGGCGGGCCAGGACTACGCGATGGCGGCGTCCGAGCAGCAGGACGCGAAGGACACCCTCGACGACCTGACCGCGCAGGCGAAGCGCGCCGGTGCACGAGCGGACGAGTCGGCGGCGCAGGTCGCGGGGCTCGTCGTCGAGCTCTCGCGCACGGGTGGCGGGGACCTCTCGACCTCGATGCTCGTCGACGCGTCGGACGCGAAGGACCTGCTCTACCGCGTCGGCACGGTCTCGCACCTGTCCGAGCGCTCGGCCCGGGTCCTCGCCCAGGCGCAGGCCGACCAGAACACGGTCGAGTCGATCGCCGCGCAGCAGCAGGCCGCGACCACCGCCCTGGCCGAGGCGACGCGGAAGTCGGAACGCGCGCTGGACGAGGCGAACGCCCTGGCGGCTGCGGCGAGCGGCCGGGTCGAGCAGCAGCAGGCCAAGCAGTCCGAGGTGCTGGAGCAGCTCGCGTTCCTCAAGGGCACGAGCGTCGCCACCGAGACGGCGTACTGGGACGCGCAGCAGGCCGCCCGCGCCGAGCAGCAGCTCGCTGCCCGGGCCGGCGGGGGCAGCACGAGCAACGGCAACAGCAACGGCAACGCGGATGGTGGCGGCGCCACGACGACCGCGCCGAGCGCCGGCGGGCAGCCGAGTGGTGGCGGCACGAGCACCGGGACCGACCCGTCGTCGCCGAGCGTCCCGTCGCGACCGGCCACGAGCACGCCGACCACGAGCACACCCAGCACGCCGACCTCGAAGCCGTCGAGCCCGAGCGCCCCGGCGCCCGCGCCCGCCCCTGCTCCGGCCCCCGCGCCCGCTCCGAAGCCCGCCCCCGCTCCGAAGCCGGCGCCCGCTCCCGCCCCGGCACCCGCTCCCGCGCCGAGTGCGAGCAAGGCCGCCGGCGCCATCGCGTACGCCCGCGCGCAG
Organism: Curtobacterium sp. ME26; assembly: GCF_903970945.1. Classification (NCBI taxonomy): domain Bacteria; kingdom Bacillati; phylum Actinomycetota; class Actinomycetes; order Micrococcales; family Microbacteriaceae; genus Curtobacterium; species Curtobacterium sp. ME26. The sequence continues at coordinate 35,556 of NZ_CAJCKG010000022.1, read as the reverse complement.
ATCGGCGACGCCTACGTCTTCGGCCAGGCCGGCCCGAACCAGTGGGACTGCTCGGGACTGGTGATGATGGCCTACAACTCCCAGGGCATCGCCACGGGCGGCCACAACGTCGTCTGGCAGTACAACCACTTCGCGTCGATCGGCCGCTTGGTCCCGCTGTCGCAGCGGCAGGCCGGCGACATCCTGTTCTACTCGTCCAACGGCTCGGTCAGCGGGGCGTACCACGACTCGATCTACACCGGTGGCGGGATGATGGTCGAGGCCGCCAACCCCACCCGCGGTGTGCTCGAGCGGGCGATCTGGACCCCGAGCCAGCTCCTGCCCTACGTGGCCCGTCCGAGCGGCTCGATGTAGCCGGGCCACGGACACCGAGACGACCGACACGAAGAACGGCGCCCGCCCTCCGACCGGAGAGCGGGCGCCGTTCGCGTGCGCGGAGCGTCAGTGACCGGCGGGCACGTACGCGGCCTGGCCGGCCTGCACGATCGCCTCGGCCTCGGCGGCGTCGCCCCAGCCCTCGGCCTTGACCCACTTGTTCGGCTCGAGGTCCTTGTAGCGCTCGAAGAAGTGGGCGATCTCCTTCTTGGTCTGCTCGTCGACGTCCGAGATGTCCTGGATGTGCTGCCAGCGCGGGTCCTTCGCGGGGACCACGAGGACCTTCGCGTCGTTGCCGGCCTCGTCGCTCATCTTGAAGACGCCGACCGGACGGACCTTGACGCCGACACCCGGGAAGGTCGGGTACTCGAGCAGCAGCAGCGCGTCCACGGGGTCGCCGTCGTCGGCCAGGGTCTCCTCGAAGAACCCGTAGTCGGTCGGGTAGACGAACGAGGTGAACAGCACGCGGTCGAGGTACACGCGACCGGTCTCGTGGTCGACCTCGTACTTGTTGCGGCTGCCCTTGGGGATCTCGACGACGACGTCGTACGCGGTCATGGTGCGCTCCTGGTCTCATGTGCGGGAAGAAAGCGCGGCTAACGTTACCGGGTGATCTCTCCGCGTCCCCGGTTGGACCCCGCCGTCGCAGCGACCCGCCTCGCGGTGCGGACGCTGCTCGCGCAGGCACTGGTCGACGGGGTCGTCCGGTCGGGCGACCTCGTGACGGTCGCGCTGAGCGGCGGACCGGACTCGCTCGCGCTCGCCGCGGCCACCGCGTTCGAGGCGCCGAAGCAGGACCTGCGTGCCGGCGCGGTCGTGGTCGACCACGCGCTCCAGGCGGGCAGCGAGGCGGTGGCGACCCGCGCCTCCCGGCAGGCCGCGGCACTGGGACTCGACCCGGTGACCGTCCGGCGGGTGGCCGTCGGTCCGGACGGCGGTCCGGAGGGCGCCGCACGGGAGGCACGGCACGCCGCCGTCACGGACGTCGCGTCCGCCACCGGGTCACCGCTCGTGCTCTTCGGGCACACCCTCGACGACCAGGCCGAGACGGTGCTGCTGGGCCTGCTGCGCGGCAGCGGGCCGGACGCACTGTCCGGCATGCCGCCGCTCGCGCGGCGGACCGCGGGGCCGGCCTACGGCCGCCCGCTGCTCGGGCTCCGGCGGCACGTGACCCGTCAGGCGTGCGCCGCCGCGGGGCTCGTGCCGTGGGACGACCCGCAGAACGACGACCCCGCGTACGCCCGGGTGCGGGTCCGGAGCAGCCTGCTGCCGACCCTCGAGCGTGAGCTCGGTCCCGGCGTGCCCGAGGCCCTCGCGCGCACGGCCGAGCAGCTCCGCGAGGACGCCGCCGCCCTCGACCACTTCGCCGAGGAGATGGCCGAGGACCTCGCCGAGCACTCCGAGGCCGGCATCTCGCTGTCCGTGCCCGAGCTGCTCGCGAACCCGCCGGCCCTCCGGCAGCGGCTCGTCCGGCTCGCGGTCGAGAGCGAGTTCGGCGTGACGCTCTCCCGGGTGCAGACGCTCGAGGTGTGCCGGCTCGTGACCGACTGGAGCGGGCAGGGACCGATCGACCTGCCGGGCGTCCGGGCGACACGGGAGGGCGAGCGGGTGGCCTTCACCGCCGCGTCCTGACCGTTACCCTGGACCGGTGGAACTCTCCGACGTCCAGGCAGACCTGTCCGAAGTGCTCTTCACCCCCGAGCAGATCGACGCGAAGCTCGCCGAGCTCGCCGCGGTGGTCGACCGCGACTACGCGGGCAAGGACCCGCTGCTCGTCGGTGTGCTGAAGGGCGCCGTCATGGTGATGGCGGACTTCTCGCGGCACCTCAAGATGCAGGCGCGGATGGACTGGATGGCGGTGTCCTCGTACGGCTCCGGCACGAAGTCGTCGGGCGTCGTGCGGATCCTCAAGGACCTCGACACGGACCTGCACGGCCGCGACGTCATCATCGTCGAGGACATCATCGACTCCGGCCTGACGCTGTCGTGGCTCAAGCAGAACCTGGCGTCCCGTGGTGCCGCGAGCGTCGAGATCGTCGCGCTGCTCCGCAAGCCCGAGGCCGCGAAGGTCGAGGTCGACGTGAAGTACGCCGGCTTCGAGATCCCGGACGCGTTCGTGGTCGGCTACGGCCTCGACTACGACGAGCGCTACCGGAACCTGCGCGGCATCGGCGTCCTCGCACCGCACGTGTACTCCTGACGGGGGGCGGGCGTGCAGTTCGCCCGCAGAGGACACCCATTCTCGCCACAGAGTGACGGCCGTATGCTGACCACCACGCAACTCCGGCAGAGAAAGGTGTCGGGCCATCGCGCCCGGATCACATGAACTTCAAGCGCATCTTCCGCGGCCCGTACCTCTACGTGCTCATCGCGCTGGTCGGCATCTTCATCGGCTGGAGCGTCATCGCGCAGTCCGGCACGCAGCAGATCGACACCCAGAAGGGTCTCGAGCAGCTCGCCGACGGCAAGGTCTCGTCCGTGGTCGTGAACTCGACCGAGCAGCGCGTCGACCTCACCCTCAAGGACGGCAACGCGAAGGAGCAGTTCTACTACTCCACGCCGCGTGGCGAAGAGGTCATCAGCGCGGTCAACGACGCGAACCTCCCCGACGGCTACAACGACACCGTGCAGCAGGGCAACTGGTTCCTGTCCCTGCTCGGCATCATCCTGCCGTTCCTCATCATCGGCGCCCTGTTCTGGTTCCTCCTGTCGAGCGCCCAGGGCGGCGGCTCGAAGGTGATGCAGTTCGGCAAGTCGCGCGCGAAGATGAACAACAAGGAGAACCCGCAGGTCACCTTCGCCGACGTCGCCGGTTCCGACGAGGCCATCGAGGAGCTCCACGAGATCAAGGAGTTCCTGCAGGAGCCGGCCAAGTTCCAGGCCGTCGGCGCGAAGATCCCGAAGGGCGTGCTGCTGTACGGCCCTCCCGGCACCGGCAAGACCCTGCTCGCCCGCGCCGTCGCGGGTGAGGCGGGCGTGCCGTTCTACTCGATCTCCGGTTCGGACTTCGTCGAGATGTTCGTCGGTGTCGGTGCGAGCCGCGTCCGCGACCTGTTCGACCAGGCCAAGCAGAACGCCCCCGCCATCGTCTTCATCGACGAGATCGACGCCGTCGGTCGTCACCGTGGCGCCGGCATCGGCGGCGGCAACGACGAGCGCGAGCAGACGCTCAACCAGCTGCTCGTCGAGATGGACGGCTTCGACGGCAAGACGAACGTCATCCTGATCGCCGCGACGAACCGTCCCGACGTGCTCGACCCCGCGCTCCTCCGCCCGGGCCGCTTCGACCGCCAGATCGGCGTGGACGCGCCGAGCCTGCAGGGCCGCAAGCAGATCCTCGAGGTGCACGCGAAGGGCAAGCCGCTCGCAGCGAGCGTCGACCTCGAGCTCCTCGCCCGCAAGACGCCGGGCTTCACCGGCGCCGACCTGGCGAACGTCCTCAACGAGGCCGCCCTGCTGACCGCGCGCTCGAACGCGCAGCTCATCGACAACCGTGCCCTCGACGAGGCGGTCGACCGCGTGATGGCCGGTCCGCAGCGCCGCACGCGGATCATGTCCGACCAGGAGAAGCTCATCACCGCGTACCACGAGGGCGGCCACGCCCTGGCGGCGGCGGCGATGCGGCACACCGACCCGGTCACGAAGATCACGATCCTGCCGCGAGGCCGTGCCCTCGGCTACACGATGGTGCTCCCGCTCGAGGACAAGTACTCGGTGACCCGCAACGAGTTGCTCGACCAGCTGACCTACGCCATGGGCGGTCGCGTGGCCGAGGAGATCGTCTTCCACGACCCGACCACGGGTGCGTCGAACGACATCGAGAAGGCCACGTCGACCGCGCGCAAGATGGTCACCGAGTACGGCATGAGCCGTGCCGTCGGTTCCGTCAAGCTCGGGTCCGGTTCGAGCGAGCCGTTCGTCGGTCGTGACATGAGCGGTGGCAGCGGCCGCGACTACTCGGAGAACATCGCCGAGACCGTCGACGCCGAGACCCGCGCCCTGCTCGAGGCCGCGCACGACGAGGCCTACGAGGTGCTCAACGCGAACCGCGACATCCTCGACCGCCTGGCCGGGGAGCTCCTCGACAAGGAGACGCTGGACGCGCCGGAGCTCGTCGAGATCTTCAAGGACGTCCGCAAGCTGCCCGAGCGCCCGCAGTGGCTCTCGAGCGACAAGCGGCCGGTCTCGAACCTGCCGGCGATCGAGTTCCCGGGCAAGGCCGCCTCGACCGCGGCGGAGCAGGGCGACCCCGAGTCGTCGTCGAAGCCCCGTCGTCGTCCGTTCGGCAACCCGGGTATCGCCCCCGCCTAGCCCGGCATGACCGACCTGCCGACGAGGCGCGCGCGCCGGCTCGCCGAGGTGCGCCGCGCCGCCCACCCCGCACAGTCGGGCACGCGTGTCATGGGCATCCTCAACGTCACGCCCGACTCGTTCAGTGACGGCGGCCTCCACCTCGCGGTGGACGCCGCCGTCGCCCACGCCCGTGACCTCGTGGCGAACGGCGCCGACCTGGTCGACGTCGGCGGTGAGTCCACCCGGCCCGGCGCCGAGCGGGTCCTGCCGACGGTGGAGCAGGAGCGCGTGCTGCCCGTCGTCCGGCAGCTCGTCTCCGAGGGCATCGCGGTGAGCGTCGACACGATGAACGCCTCCACGGCGGAGCTGTCCGTGGCGGCCGGTGCGGTCGTGGTGAACGACGTCTCCGGCGGGCTGGCCGACCCCGACATGGTCCGCGTCGTCCGCGACACGGGCACGGGCTTCGTCGTGATGCACTGGCGCGGGCACAGCGACCGCATGTACCGGAACGCCGAGTACACGCACGCGGTCGAGGAGGTCCGGCGCGAGGTGGAGTTCCGGGTCGCGGAGCTCATCGTCCTCGGGGTGCGCGAGGAGCAGGTCGTCATCGACCCGGGCCTCGGCTTCGCCAAGCGGGGTGCGCAGAACTGGGAGATCCTGGCCGGCTACGAGCGGTTCGCGTCGATCGGGCTGCCGGTCCTCGTCGCGGCGTCGCGCAAGCGCTTCCTCGACGGCGTCGGCAGCCCCGCGGGAGCCCCGCCCGCCGACCGGGACCTCGCCACCGCCGCGATCAGCCTGCTCGCCGCAGAGCGCGGCGCGTGGGGGGTCCGCGTGCACGACCCGGCACCGACCCGTGCCGTGCTCGACGTCTGGGATGCCTGGAGGGCAGCACGAACATGAGGGACACCATCCGACTCACCGGGGTCCGCGCACGCGGACACCACGGCGTCTTCGACCACGAGCGACAGGACGGCCAGGACTTCGTCGTCGACGTCGCAGTCGAGGTCGACGCCCGCACGGCCTCGGGCAGCGACGACCTCGACGACACGGTGCACTACGGGGTGCTCGCCGAGCAGGTCGTCGCCGAGATCGAGCGCGACCCGGTCGACCTCATCGAGACCGTCGCCGAGCGCATCGCCGCCGCGGTCCTGACGCACCGCGCGGCACTGGCGACCGAGGTCACCGTGCACAAGCCGCAGGCGCCGATCACCGTGCCGTTCACGGACGTGTCGATCACGATCCGGCGCAGTCGCGGCGGCTCCTCGGTGTCCGAGGAGGAAGAGTGACCCGCGCCGTCATCGCCCTCGGCGCCAACCTCGGCGACCGCGGCAGCACCCTGCGGGCGGCCGCGCAGGCGATCGCCGCGGTGCCGGGCGTCCGACCGGTGGCCTCGAGCCGCGAGGTCGAGTCCGTCGCACTGACGGTGGACGGGCTCGACACGACGAAGCCGCGGTACCGGAACGCCGTCGTCGTGGTCGACACCGACCTGACGCCCGACGCGTTGCTCGACGCCCTGCACGGCATCGAGGACGATCACGGGCGCACCCGCGAGGTCCGCTGGGGCGACCGCACGCTCGACCTCGACGTCGTGGCGATCGACGACCTCCGGATCGACACCGCGACCCTGACCGTGCCGCACCCGCGCGCGGGGGAGCGGGCGTTCGTGCTCGCCCCGTGGCTCGACGCCGACCCGGACGCCGAGCTGCCCGGTGCCGGGCCCGTCGCCGACCTGCTCGCCGCTCTCGGCGACGACACGGAGCGCATCGACGAGCCGCGCCTGTTCGACGGGCCGCGTCCCTTCGACGGGCAGGCGAGCGGGCAGGGGACCGAGCAGGGGCCGGAGCACACGCGGTGAAGCCGACCCGCGCCTCCACCCTCGTCAGCGTCGCGGTCGTGGCCGCCGTCGCCGGGTTCGCCCTCGACGCCGTGCTCGCGTCGCGCCAGTCTCCGACGCTCCTGCTCTCGACGCCGCTCGGCGTGACGCTCGCCCTGATCGGTGTCGCCGTCGTCGCGATGGCCCGGCCCGTCCGCCGGCACGCCCGTGACGGTGCGACCCGCCAGCACGCCGTCGACCCGCTGTACGCCACCCGCGTGGTCGTGCTCGCGAAGGCCTCGAGCATCGCGGGCGCGCTCTTCGGTGCCTTCGCCGCCGGACTGCTCGTGTACCTCCTGACCCGCTCGGCCCTGCCGCCGCTAGGCTCGGTCCTGCCGAACGCCGTCGCGGTCGGGGGCGGTCTCGTGCTCGTGGTGTGCGCGCTCGTCGCCGAGCGCATGTGCATGGCGCCGCCACCGGGCGACGACGATGACGACCTGCCGAGGGGCGGGACGGCGGCGAACTGACCGACGACCGCAGGAGGCCGCGATGCCGCTCGAACGACTCGACGAGGCGGGGCTCGGCCTGACCGGTACCGAGTGGACGCGTGTCTCGACGAAGCTCGTCTGGACCGAACTCGTCAGCACCGTGGTGGTCGGGGTCGTCGTCACCGCCGGCTGCGTGCTCTTCGCGGTGCTGTTCGGCGGCTTCGGCGGGCCGGCGGGCACGGTCTGGACCCTGGTCGCGATCGCGGTGGCCCTCGTCGCCCTGGTCACCGCCGTCCTCACGCCCCGCCGCGTCCGTGCGATCGGGTACGCCCTGCGCGACGACGACCTCGTGCTCCGCCGCGGCCTGATGTGGCAGCGCTTCACCGCCGTGCCGTACGGGCGCATGCAGCTCGTCGACGTGAACCGCGGGCCGCTCGACCGGATCCTCGGGCTCAGCGAGCTGAAGTTCGTGACCGCCGCCGCGTCGACCAACGTCCGCATCCCGGGCATCCCCGCCGCGGACGCCGACGAGCTGCGCGACCGACTCGTCGAGCTCGCCGAGTCCCGCCGCGCCGGGCTCTAGGGGACGACGATGACCTTCCGACCCGGACCGCCCCCACCCGCGCCACCACGACGGGGCAACGCGGCCGCGGCAGCACCCCTGACCGACGGCGAGTGGCACCGTCTGCACCCCCTGACGCCCCTGCTGAAGGGCGGCATCTTCCTGATCGTCGTCCTCGGGTACGTCCTGAACAACCTCCGCGACCAGGTGCTCGAGTTCTTCGTGCCGGGCGAGGGGCCGCAGGACGACGGCGACCCCGTCCGCTACGTGTGGGAGCACGGGGCCGTCGGCTGGGTGGCGCTCGCGATCGTGGTGCTGCTCGTCGTGCTGATCGGGCTCTTCTACGTGTCCTGGCGGATGCACGAGTTCCGCGTGACCGGCGACGTCGTCGAGGTCCGGTCCGGCGTGCTGTTCCGGAACCACCGGAAGGCGCGGCTCGACCGCATCCAGGGCATCAACATCTCGCGACCCGTCGTCCCGCGGATCTTCGGCACCGCGAAGCTCGAGATCGCGCAGGCCGGCAACGACGCGAACGTGCAGCTCGCCTACCTCGGCGCCCGCGCGGCGGACGACCTGCGGTCGCGCATCCTCGTCCTGGCCTCGGGCGCGCAGGACGACGAGCAGACCGCGGTGCGGGGTTCGAACGGCGTGCTGCAGGACCGCGTCGACGAGCTCTTCTCGCCGGAGCTCGACCCCGCCGCCGTCCGGGCCACCCGCGTCGTGAAGGTCCACCCGGGCCGGCTCATCGCCTCGATGCTGCTCTCGTTCACGACCGTGTTCTTCGTCGTGGTCGTCGCGGCGATCGTCGTCAGCATCGCGGTCACCGGTGAGTACGGCATCCTGTTCGCCCTGTTCCCCGTGGTCATCGGTGCCGGCGGCTACACCGTCCGCAAGTTCTCGCGCTCGCTGCAGTACACGATCGCCGAGACCCGCGACGGCATCCGCATCGGCTTCGGCCTCGTCTCGACCTCGAACGAGACACTGCCGCCCGGTCGCATCCACGCCGTGAGCGTCGCGCAGCCGCTGCTGTGGCGGCCGTTCGGGTGGTGGGACGTCCGCATCAACCGCGCGACGAACGCCGGCAACGGGGCGTCGACGAACCAGCAGGCGTCGTCGATCGTGCTGCCCGTCGGTCGGGCCGAGGACGTCCGGCAGGTCCTCGACATCATCCTCCCCGGACTGGTCGGTGCCGCGGTCGTCGGCCCCACCGCCTCCCGCGAGGCACTCCGCGAGGGATCGTCCGAGGCGGTCGGTGTGGTCGACGACAGCCTCACCACGACCGGGGACCGCGGCGGCTTCGTGCACTCGCCCCGACGCGGTGCCTGGCTCCGGCCGTTCTCCTCCCGCCGCAACGGGTACCGGTTCGTCCAGGGCGCGGTCCTCCTGCGCCTCGGCGCCGTGTGGCGGTCGCTCGTGATCGTCCCGCTGCCGCGCGTGCAGAGCGTGAAGGTCGAGCAGGGGCCGCTCGAGCGCGTCCTCCGGCTCGCCTCGGCGCACGTCCACACGGTCGCCGGACCGGTGTCACCCCGCATCGGCGCGCTCGACGCGGGCGACGCGCAGCGCCTCTGGTCCGAGACGGCGCACCGCGCCGTCGAGGCTGCCGCCGCCGACACCTCCCACCGGTGGCGCGAACGGGAGGCCCGGCCCACCCCCGCCGCGCGCGCTCCGCACCCGCAGTGGGCGGCGACCACGGCTCCCGACGCCCCCGCGGGCACGTCGCGCGCCGACGGGGGAACGCCCCCCGCGCCTCCCGTCCGGTGGACCGACGTGCCGCCACCCGGAGCCGCGCGGTGAGGGCCGGACGACTCGGCGTCGGCATCGTCGGCGCCGGGCGGGTCGGACCGGTCCTGGGTGCGGCACTGGCGAACGCGGAGCACGCCGTCGTCGGGGTGACCGCCGTCTCCGACGCGGGACGCGACCGCGCCGAGGCCATGCTGCCCGGCGCGCCGGTCCTCGCGACACCGGAACTGGTGGAGCGCAGCGAGCTCGTGCTGCTCGCGGTGCCGGACGACCAGCTCGCCTCGCTCGTGCAGGGCCTGGCGGACGCGGGCATCTGGCAGCCGGGACAGCTCGTCGTGCACACGAGCCCCGACCACGGCGTCGAGGTCCTGCGCCCGGCGATGTCCGCCGGCGCCATCCCGCTCGCGATCCACCCCGCGATTGCCTTCACCGGCACGAGCGTCGACCTCGTCCGACTCCGTGACGCGTACTGCGCCGTGACCGCTCCCGCGCCCGTGCTCCCGATCGCCCAGGCGCTCGTCGTCGAGATGGGCGCGGAGCCGTTCGTCGTCGCCGAGCAGGACCGCCCCGCGTACGCCGACGCCGTGCGCGCCGCGGTGTCGTTCTCGACCGCGATCGTCGACCAGTCCGCGGGCACGCTCTCCGGGATCGGCGTCGAGCACCCCGGCCGGGTCCTCGGCACCCTCGTCCGCTCGGCGGTCGACAACGCCCTCGCCGCGGCCGACGGCCAGGCGACGCTGTAGCGCACCCGGGCCTGCACGGTCCGTCGGTGGCCCTCCCCACGGGCGCTCCGATCATATGACCATCGGAGCGTCCGCGGGCTCGTCCCTCCGACCGGACCGTCTGCGTGGTCCGGCCCGATCCGGTCGCGTGCTGCCGGTCGACCGGACCGTGTCCGACCGGCCGGTACCATCGGTGCATCCCCACGACCCATCGGAGCCGCACCAGCATGACCGACGAGACCGCACCCGCCACCGAGCCCTCGGGCGACGGCCCCTCCGCCGAGGAGCTCGCCGCCGCCGAGACCAGCGAGCAGCGACAGGTGCGGCTCGACAAGCGGGCGAAGCTGCTCGACGCGGGCATCGAGGCGTACCCGGCCGAACTGCCGATCACCACGACGATCCCGGCGGTCCGCGAGCAGTACGCGCACCTCGAGACCGGCGAGGAGACCCAGGACGTCGTCGGTGTCGCCGGCCGCATCGTGTTCTCCCGCAACACCGGCAAGCTCTGCTTCGCGTCGCTGCAGTCCGGTGACGGCTCCCGCATCCAGGCGATGGTCTCCCTGGCGGAGGTGGGCGAGGAGTCGCTGGCCCGGTGGAAGGAGTACGTCGACCTGGGCGACCACGTGTTCGTGCACGGTCGCGTCATCTCCTCGCGTCGCGGCGAGCTGAGCATCATGGTCGACGAGTGGCAGATCGCGGCGAAGGCGATCCTGCCGCTGCCGAACCTGCACAACGAGCTGAACGAGGAGACCCGGGTCCGCCAGCGGTACCTCGACCTCATCGTCCGCGACCAGGCACGCGAGACCGTCCGCGCCCGCGCTGCCGTCATGGCGTCGCTACGGCAGACGTTCACCGGGCACGAGTACCTCGAGGTCGAGACCCCGATGCTGCAGACGCAGCACGGTGGCGCCTCGGCGCGTCCGTTCGTGACGCACTCGAACGCCTTCGACACCGAGCTGTACCTGCGCATCGCGCCGGAGCTGTTCCTCAAGCGGGCGGTCGTCGGCGGCATCGACCGCGTGTTCGAGATCAACCGCAACTTCCGCAACGAGGGTGCCGACTCGTCGCACTCGCCCGAGTTCGCGATGGTCGAGGCGTACCAGGCGTACGGCAACTACGAGCAGATGGCGGACCTCACGCAGGAGCTCGTGCAGAACGCCACGAAGGCGGTGACCGGCGGTTCGCTCGTCGTCACGCTGCCGGACGCCACCGAGTACGACCTCGGTGGCGACTGGGCCCGCATGGACATGTACGAGTCCCTGTCCGAGGCGTCCGGCCACGAGGTCACCCCGGAGACCCCGCTGTCCGAACTCGTGGCGCTCGCCGAGGCTGAGGGCGTCGAGGTCGCGCACGCCACGCACGGCAAGTACGTCGAGGAGCTCTGGGAGCACTTCAACTCGGACAAGCTGCACGCCCCGACGTTCGTGATGAACTTCCCGGTCGACACCTCGCCGCTCACCCGGCAGCACCGCACCCGCCCGGGCGTCGTCGAGAAGTGGGACCTGTACGTGCGTGGCTTCGAGCTCGCGACCGCGTACTCCGAGCTCGTCGACCCCGTCGTGCAGCGCGAGCGCTTCGTCGAGCAGGCGAAGCTCGCCGCAGGCGGTGACCCCGAGGCGATGCGTGTCGACGAGGAGTTCCTGCGGGCCCTCGAGCACGCGATGCCGCCTTCGGGTGGCATGGGCATGGGCGTCGACCGCCTGCTCATGGCGATCACCGGCCTCGGGATCCGCGAGACGATCCTGTTCCCGCTGGTCAAGTAGCGCCGTCGTCCGGCACAGCGGAGCGAGGTACGATGCTCCGGTGCCAGATGGAGTCGTGACCGGGATCATCTTCGCCGTGACGCCGACCGTCGTCGTCGGCCTGATCTTCTGGTTCGTCATGCGCGCGATCATGCGAGCGGACCGCACCGAGCGGTCCGCCTACGCCAAGGTCGAGGCCGAGGAGCGTGCACGCTTCGAGCGTGAGCACGGTCGCCCGGCCCCCGCACCGACCTCCGCGGAGTAGCGCCGCACCTCCCGGGGTGCCGGTCGCGTCACCCGCCGTTCACCGGCGGGTGGTCGACTCGTCCGTGTGGACGCAGCACGGACGGACGCACAGCCGACCGAACCGGCGGACCTCGACCCCGAGGACGCCTTCGGTCACTCCGTGCTGCCCGATCCCGCGAGCGACGCCGTCTGGTCGGACGGCGACGACGACATCGACGTCTGAGCGACCGCGACCGGTCACCGGCCGTTCACCGCGTCGTCGCCCTCCGGGGTGAGCATCGTCCGCATGTCCAGCACGCACGCATTCACCGGCCGCAGCCTCGTCGGCGACTTCGAGAGCGAGTACGACGAGTTCGACCGCGACGCCGACCTCCAGACCGCCGAGCGACGGGACGGGTGGCTCGAACCCTCCTGGTGACGCCGACCGCCGCTCGGTCTTCGGGGTACGGAGTCCGGATCGCAACGATCCGGAACGCCGTACCCCGTTTTCGTGTCCGCTCCGCGCAGCGGGTCGGGGTACACCCTCTGCGGGACCGATGAAACACCGCTGTAACACCGGAGATCCGGCCCGATCGCCTTGTGCACGGGCCTGCAGCGGGGGCATGCTGTCGTCGGGCCTGTACCCCGCGGGGGACAGTTCGGGAGGTGAAGCACGGCGTTCCCTGGGAATCGATCCGATCGGTTTGTGGGGTACACCTTGCGACCGCTTTACTCATGACCACCCCCCACCGAGGCCATCACCGTCGAACCGCAGGGAGAGTCACCATGACGACCGCGACCGCAGCACCGAAGACGACGACCACCGCCACCACCGCGCGCCGCAGCAAGAAGGCAGCAGCCGCGAAGACCGCCGTCGCCGCGGTGGAGACCACCACGCTCGAGGCCGTCGAGGTCGAGGCCGACGAGCAGCTCGCGGGTGTCCGCGGCGCGTCGGTCGACCAGGTCGGCGACTACCTCCGCCACATCGGCCGCCTCTCGCTCCTCACCGCCGAGGAAGAGGCCGACATCGCCCGCCGCATCGAGGTCGGGCTGTTCGCCGAGGAGAAGCTCAACACCGAGGCCGGCATCGACAAGAAGCTGCAGCGCGAGCTGCGCTGGCTCGTCCGCGACGGTGAGCGCGCCAAGGAGCGCATGATCACCTCGAACCTCCGCCTCGTCGTCAGCATCGCGAAGCGCTACTCGCAGCGCGGCCTCCCCTTCATGGACGTCATCCAGGAGGGCAACCTCGGTCTCGTCCGCGCCGTCGAGAAGTTCGACTTCACGCAGGGCTACAAGTTCTCGACCTACGCCACCTGGTGGATCCGCCAGGCGATCTCGCGTGGTCTGGCCGACAAGGCGCGCACCATCCGCATCCCGGTCCACACCGTGGAGCTCATCAACAAGATCTCGCGCACCGAGCGCGACCTGACCGTGGACCTCGGCCGCGCGCCGATGCCCGACGAGGTCGCCGCCGAGCTCAGCATGAGCACCGAGGAACTCCTGGACCTCAAGGGCCGCTCGCACGAGCCGGTGTCGATCCACACCGTGGTCGGCGACTCGGACGACAGCGAGCTCGGTGACTTCATCGAGGACGAGGACGCCGCGAGCCCGAACGAGCTCACCGAGACGACGCTCCTGCACCGCGACATCCGCTCCATCGTCGCCGAGCTGCCGAGCGACGAGGCCAACGTCATCCGCATGCGCTACGGCCTGGACGACGACAAGCCGATGACGCTCGACGAGATCTCGAAGATCGTCCACACGACCCGTCAGGCGGTCAGCCGTGTCGAGTCGCGTGCGAAGCTGCGCCTGTTCGCGAAGGCCGTGAGCCAGGACATGCAGCTGTACCTGACCGACTGAGGTCAGCAGGCTTCGGCCGACGCGAGCGCGTCGGCTGGGGGAACCGGGTCGTCCTGTGGGAAGGCTGCCCGGTGGGGTGATGGGACGGCCCGTCCAGGCACTGCCTGGACGGGCCACTCGTCTGTCCGGGGCCGAGCTGCCCGGAGGCTGCCCGGTGGGCCCCGCTAGTCCTCGAGCTCGCGGCCGAGCTTCTGGCGCAGGTCGTGCGGGATGAGCTCGATGAGCTGGTCCGGCCGCACCGGCAGGTCGAGCAGGCTGAGCTTCACCCGGCCGGTGCGTCCGTGCCGCTCGGCGTCGAGCCGCACCACGCTCCCGGCGTCCTTCCGCAGTCGGACGTCGATCTGCGCACCGGTCGCCACCTCGCCCACGACGAGCCCGTCGACCTCGAGCGCGGCGCTCCGTGTGCCCTCGGCGATGTCGAACCGGTAGCGCTCGCGGGCGGCGAGGACCACGGACCGGTCGATGCCCGCCATCGGTGCGACCGGCGTGACGACGGAGCCGGACAGCGCGGGGGAGAGCACCGGTCCGCCCGCGGCGTAGTTGTACGCGGTGGAGCCGGCGGGCGTCGCGGCGACGATGGCGTCCGCACGGTAGTAGCCGTAGCCGAGCCCGCCGACGCTGAGGTCGGCGGACACCTGCCCGGCACCGGGTCGTCGCACCACGGTCAGGTCGTTGAAGGCCAGGTAGTCGGTGCGGGCGCCGCTCCAGGACAGCCGGGCCTCGAGCGCGTGGTGCGGTTCGAGCTGGTAGTCGCCGGCGGACAGCCGGTCGAGCGCGTGCTCGAGTTCGGGCGGCTCGATCTCGACGAGGAAGCCGACGTTGCCGTAGTTCACGCCGAGCACCGGGACCGGACGCTTGGCGACGAGCCGCATGGCGCCGAGCATCGTGCCGTCCCCGCCGAGCGCGACGACCAGGTCGACCTGGTCGGTGAAGTCGTCGTCGCCGATGACGTCGACGCCCCCACCGATGCGCTGCGCGTCGGCTCGACGGGCGACGAGCTGGCCGCGACCGGAGGCGTTCCACCGCTGCAGGGTCGCGATCGACTCCTGCACGTTCTTGGTGGGGTGGACGACGAGGCCGACGACGGGCTGCTCCATGGCCGCAGCGTACCCGCCCACTCCACCGACTCCCTCGACGTCGGACACCTCCTCGTCGCGGCCGTCACACTGTGCACCGGCATGCCGCGTCTCCGAGCCGTCCTGGACGCGCACGGCGTGACGATCGCGGCGGTCCGGCACGAGATCGCTCCGTGCGGGCAGCGCAACTCGCCGGCCCGCTCGAACGGGTGCGCCCGCACCACGTGCTGCTCGCACTCTGCGACGGTGTCGACGATCCGTCCTGGGGAGCAGCGCACGACGTGCTGGAGCGCATCGGGGTCGAACCCCGCCGCTTCCGACGGGCCGTCGGGCGCGCAGCTCGGCGTCCGTGACCGACCGCTGCCCGCGCGGCGAAGAGAGGTCACGCCCACGGCGAACAGGGGCAGCCCTGCGGGGGTCCGCTGGTTAGTCTCGATGTACGTCACCGAGCTCCCACGAGCCCGGCAAGGGAGAGCACATGTTCGAGAGATTCACCGACCGAGCCCGTCGTGTTGTCGTCCTCGCTCAAGAAGAAGCGAAGATGCTCAACCACAACTACATCGGCACCGAGCACATCCTCCTCGGCCTCATCCACGAGGGCGAGGGCGTCGCCGCCAAGGCGCTGGAGTCGCTCGGCATCTCGCTCGATGCCGTCCGCGAGCAGGTCCAGGACATCATCGGGCAGGGCCAGCAGCAGCCGACCGGGCACATCCCGTTCACGCCGCGCGCCAAGAAGGTGCTCGAGCTGTCCCTGCGCGAGGCGCTGCAGCTCGGTCACAACTACATCGGGACCGAGCACATCCTGCTCGGCCTCATCCGCGAGGGCGAGGGCGTCGCCGCCCAGGTCCTCGTGAAGCTCGGCGCGGACCTCAACCGTGTCCGCCAGCAGGTCATCCAGCTCCTGTCCGGCTACCAGGGCAAGGAAGCGGTCGCCGTCGGCGGCGAGCAGCAGCAGAACGCCCAGCAGGGTTCGCAGGTCCTCGACCAGTTCGGTCGGAACCTCACCCAGGCCGCGCGCGACGGCAAGCTCGACCCGGTCATCGGGCGCGAGAAGGAGATGGAGCGGGTCATGCAGATCCTCTCCCGCCGCTCCAAGAACAACCCCGTCCTGATCGGTGAGCCGGGCGTCGGCAAGACCGCGGTCGTCGAGGGCCTCGCCCAGGCGATCGTCAAGGGCGACGTCCCGGAGACGCTGAAGGACAAGCAGCTCTACTCGCTCGACCTCGGGTCGCTCATCGCCGGGTCCCGCTACCGCGGTGACTTCGAGGAGCGCCTCAAGAAGGTCACGAAGGAGATCCGCACCCGCGGCGACATCATCGTCTTCATCGACGAGATCCACACGCTCGTCGGTGCCGGTGCTGCCGAGGGCGCGATCGACGCCGCGTCGATCCTCAAGCCGCTCCTCGCCCGCGGTGAGCTGCAGACGGTCGGTGCGACCACGCTCGACGAGTACCGCAAGCACTTCGAGAAGGACGCCGCACTCGAGCGTCGCTTCCAGCCGGTGCAGGTCAACGAGCCGTCGCT
Source organism: Curtobacterium sp. ME26 (assembly GCF_903970945.1). Lineage (NCBI taxonomy): Bacteria > Bacillati > Actinomycetota > Actinomycetes > Micrococcales > Microbacteriaceae > Curtobacterium > Curtobacterium sp. ME26. The sequence goes on along the minus strand of NZ_CAJCKG010000022.1, from coordinate 19,136 downwards.
GCCCCACGCGATCAACATCCTCAAGGGCCTCCGCGACAAGTACGAGGCGTTCCACAAGGTGTCCATCACCGACGGCGCGATCGTCGCCGCGGCGAACCTGGCGGACCGCTACGTGCAGGACCGCTTCCTGCCGGACAAGGCCATCGACCTGATCGACGAGGCCGGCGCACGCCTCCGCCTGTCGATCCTGTCGGCGCCGCCGGAGCTCCGCGAGTTCGACGAGAAGATCTCGACGGTCCGCGGGCAGAAGGAAGCCGCCATCGAGGAGCAGGACTTCGAGAAGGCCGCGAGCCTGCGCGACGAGGAGAAGAAGCTCCTCGGCGAGCGTCTCCGCCTCGAGAAGCAGTGGCGTGCGGGTGACGTCGCCGCGTCCGGCACCGTCGACGAGGGCATCATCGCCGAGGTCCTGGCGCAGGCCACGGGCATCCCGGTCTTCAAGCTCACCGAGGAGGAGACCTCGCGTCTCGTCTTCATGGAGAAGGCCCTGCACGAGCGCGTCATCGGTCAGGAGGAAGCCATCTCGGCCCTCTCGAAGACCATCCGCCGCACCCGCGCCGGTCTGAAGGACCCGAACCGCCCCTCGGGCTCGTTCATCTTCGCCGGCCCCACGGGCGTCGGCAAGACCGAGCTCGCCAAGGCGCTCGCCGAGTTCCTGTTCGACGACGAGGGCGCGCTGATCTCCCTCGACATGTCGGAGTTCGGCGAGAAGCACACCGTCTCGCGACTCTTCGGTGCCCCTCCCGGGTTCGTCGGGTTCGAGGAGGGCGGCCAGCTCACCGAGAAGGTGCGCCGCAAGCCGTTCTCCGTGGTCCTGTTCGACGAGATCGAGAAGGCCCACCCGGACATCTTCAACTCGCTGCTGCAGGTCCTCGAAGAGGGTCGCCTGACCGACGGTCAGGGCCGCGTGGTCGACTTCAAGAACACCGTCATCATCATGACCACGAACCTCGGTTCGCAGGGCATCGCCGGTGGCCCGGTGGGCTTCCAGGTCGAGGGTGACTCGGCCGTCGGCTACGACCGCATGCGCTCGAAGGTGAACGAGGAGCTCAAGAAGCACTTCAAGCCGGAGTTCCTGAACCGCGTCGACGACACGATCGTGTTCCCGCAGCTCTCGCAGTCCGAGCTGCTGCAGATCGTGGACCTGTTCGTGAAGCGCCTGGCGGACCGCCTGCTCGACCGCGACATGACGGTGGAGCTCACGCTCCCCGCCAAGGAGCAGCTCATCAAGGTCGGCTTCGACCCGGCCCTCGGTGCCCGACCGCTGCGCCGCGCGATGCAGCACGAGGTCGAGGACCAGCTGTCCGAGCACATCCTGCAGGGTGAGCTCAACGCCGGCGACCACGTGAAGGTCGACTTCGCCGAGGGCAAGTTCCAGTTCGAGACCGGGCGTCAGCCGGGTCGCGAAGAGGTCCTCGCCGGGGCGGCCGCGGTCGAGTCCGCGGAGACCCCGCAGGGCGAGATCGAGTCCTAGGACGCGACCAGCCGACGGACGGGAGGCGCGGTGCCAGCTGGCACCGCGCCTCCCGTCCGTCGTGGGGGGTGTCGATCCGCTCGGCGCGTGTTCCCGGCGGCACGCGGACGTGGCCCTCGACCGGGGGTACCGTTGGCGGAGCGAGGGGTTCCCCCCAACGCCTCGCACCCGATGTCCGACCGGTTCCCCCCAACGGGTCGGACGTCAGTGGCCCCGGTCTCCCCCGACCGGGGCCACTTCCGTTCCCGCGGCCTCAGTCCAGCGCAGTCGCGAAGTCGCGGACGGCCGTCTCCCAGCGCTCCGGGTCCTCGTTCCACTCGAGCGTGTGGCGGGCCTCGTCGAAGGCGACCGTCGTGGCCCCGCGGGCACGCTGCGCGGCGACGTCGTCCGCGGCGACCAGCGGATCGGTTGCGGAGTGCAGGAGCAGCGTCGGCGTGCCCTCGTCCTGCCACCGTGTGACGGTGAGCGGGTACGGCACCCCCGCCAGGCGGCTCAGCCCGGGTGTGGTGGCGATGCGGCCGGCGACGACGCCGACGGCCGCCGGGAAGCGAGCCGCGATCACGGCGCCGCGCAGGGCCGACCGGACGTCGAGCAGCGGTGCCACCCCGACGATCCCGTCGACGGGCGTCCGAGCAGCCGCAGCCGACGCCGCGAGGGCACCGGCGGACCAGCCCTGCAGCACGACCCGCTCGGCGCCGCGGGCACGAGCGGCGTGCGCGGCGGCGGCGATGCGGTCGACGGCGACCGGGTCGAGGGAGCGCAGCGACAGGTCGGTCGTGTCGACCACCTGGTTCGCGGCGCCGAGGGCACGCCACACCCGCAGGCCGCGGAGGACCTGCTGCGGGCCGATCGACTGCCCGTGCACGTGGACGACGTGCACGCGGGCGACTCCGTCCGGCTCGGTGCCCGGGACGTCCTGTTCGCGGGTCCAGACCAGCTCCGACTCCGCAGGGGTGAAGGGGGCGGGGTGGAGGAGCCGGCGGGCGGCAGCGGCCCCGAGGGCCACGCTCCCGGCGGTGGCGATCGCGGTCCCGGTGAGGGCGGTGCGGAGCAGCTGCATGGCCCCACTCTGCCAGCGCGGGGTGCGCGTCAGCGGGGTGACCGAAGACGGACGGGAGGCGCGGTGCCAGCTGGCACCGCGCCTCCCGTCCGTCAGTCGGTACTGGACGTCCTAGGCCTGGACGTCACCGCGCCAGCCGGAGTCGGTCGGGGCGTTCTCGACGCGCTCCTTGTAGTTGTGCAGGTCCTTCTTGACGGCGTGACCGCCGACACCCACGGCGGAGCCGAGCTTCTCGAGGAGGCCGGTCGGCTCCCAGTCGATCTGCGCGGTGACGCGGGTCTCGTTGTCGGACAGCTTGTGGAAGGTGACCACGCCCGCGTGCTCGACGTCGCCGTCCTTGACGGTCCACGCGACGCGCTCGTCCGGGTGCTGCTCGGTGATGACGGCGCGGAAGTCGCGCTCCTGGCCGGCGACCTTGACGGTCCAGTCGGTCGTCTTGTCGTCGACCTGGACGATCTTCTCGACCTCGTCGAGGAAGGTGGGGAACTCCTCGAACCGGGTCCACTGGTCGTAGGCCTGGCGGACGGGGACGTTGACGTCGACGGTCTCGATGATCTGGGGCATGCTCGCTCCTTCGTTCGTCGTGCTGTTCGGGTTCGAGGTGAACGGTAGGCCGGTGCTGCTGGGCGCGGTCCAGGGCGGCGTCCCCCTGCCCGGTGCTCGTCGGGCTGGCCTGTGCTCGTCGGGCTGCGCTGTGCTCGTCGGGCTGGCCTATGCTCGACGGGATGAGTGGCAGCGGGACACCAACGTTCGACGAGCGCGACGAGCACGGCATCCGGGTGCGGCCGGCGTTGGCGTCCGACGTGCCGCACATCCAGCGGCTCATCGCCCCGTACGTCGACCGGCGCATCCTCCTCGGCAAGGAGAACGTCGCGCTCTACGGCTCGATCCAGCAGTTCCGGATCGCCGAGGGACCGGACGGCGTGCCGATCGGCTGCGGCGCCCTCGCCGTCTTCTGGGACGACATCGCCGAGGTCCGCACGCTCGCACTCGACGCAGACTGGATCCACAAGCGCGTGGGGCACCGGCTGCTCGAGGCCCTCGAGCACGACGCCCGCGAGCTCGCGGTCGCCCGGATCTTCTGCCTGACGTTCGAGGTCGACTTCTTCGCGAAGCACGGGTACCTGGAGATCGGCGAGCAGGTCGTCGCACCCGACGTGTACGCCGAGCTGGTCCGCTCGTCGGACGAGGGGGTCGCGGAGTTCCTGGACCTCGCCCGGGTCAAGCCGAACACCCTCGGCAACACCCGCATGCTGAAGATCCTCTGACGCTTTCAGGCGTGCTCCGGCGTCGCGCCGCGGGCGGGCGTCCGGTTCGCCCTACCCTGTGCGCATGTCGTCGTTCCGCCGCCCCGTCGGACCCGAGTCGTCCCGTGTCTACTGGCGCCGTCGGGCGCTCGTCCTCGGGGTGCTGCTGCTCATCGTCGTCGTGGTCGTCCTGATCGTCGTCGGCCGGGGGAGCGGGGCGTCGTCGGCCTCGGCTCCGGGGGCGTCTGCCTCCGCAGGGGAGTCGTCCGGTGCGACTTCCGGTACCGGGGCGGGTTCATCGCAGACTCCGTCGTCCTCGCCGTCTGCGGCACCGTCGTCGAGCGCGGGGGCGCCGTCCGCCTCCGCCGCTCCCGGAGATGCGGCCGCCTGCTCCGACGACCAGATCGAGCTCACCCCGGTGCTCGACAAGACCGCCTACGGGCCCACCGAGGACCCGCAGATCGCGATGTCGATCAAGAACACCGGCTCCGACGCCTGCCACATGGACCTCGGCTCAGCGCAGCAGGTGCTCACCATCAGCTCCGGCGCGGAGCAGTACTGGTCGTCGAAGGACTGCCAGACCGGGGGCACCAACCAGGACGTCACGATCAAGGCGGGCCAGGAGCTCACGACGCCGGCGATCGAGTGGGACCGCACGCGGTCGTCGACGACGACGTGCGACTCGTCGCGGCCGTCGGTCACCGGTGGGGGTGCCAGCTACCACCTGCAGGTCGGGGTGGGGGACCGGGAGTCGAAGGAGTCGGCGCAGTTCATCCTGAACTGACCGAGCGGCCCGTGCCACTCATGCGCCGGTGGTGCGGGTCGGCGACGTCGTCGATCCCCCGGAACTGATCGCCGGACCCGACGTCGTTCCACTCCGCGAGGCTGCCCGGCGTCGTGTCCCGGTGCAACCCGCCGTGGCCGAGCGACCGGGTGCAGGAGAACCGCCACCACACCGAGCTGCAGCGGGCGTCCTGCGTCATGGGAGCAGGGTATCCAGAACGCGCGGGCCGGTCCGCCCCGAGCGCGGTTCGGGGCTAGTGCCGGTGCTCGTCGACGGTCTCGGGGTCGAGGCCGGTGAGGAAGTCGTCGATGAAGGTCTGCAGGTCGAAGGGCTGCGCGCTGTCTTCCGGCCCAGGGTGCGAGGAAGTCATGCGTCAACGGTACGTCACATCGCTAGGTTGTCTAGCAATGTGCGCCGAACGGCCCGCGGCGCGCCCGCTCGACCCCCGGGAACAGCGAACGGGCCCGCCGTCCGAAGACGACGAGCCCGTTCCGAGCAGCTGAGGTCAGCCGATGACCGAGATGTTCTCGGCCTGCGGGCCCTTGCGGCCCTCGGTGATCTCGAACTCCACCTTCTGGTTCTCCTCGAGCGACTTGTAGCCGTTGCCAGCGATCGCGGAGAAGTGCGCGAAGACGTCAGCGCTGCCGTCGTCCGGAGCGATGAAGCCGAAGCCCTTTTCGTTGTTGAACCACTTGACGGTGCCAGTTGCCATGATGGCGTTTCCTTAACTTTCTTGCCAGGCGAACGTTCGCTGCCTGTCTTGCGGGACGGCACTTGCTGCCGCCGATCCGCCGACGAGTGTCGTCGGATCGTTGCGTTCCGCGGGCATGGGCCGGCGGCACGGGTTCGGGGCCAGGCGACCTGAGAGGGTCAGTGACCGATGGCGCTCGAAGGTGCAGAGCACCGGAAGAACGATGGACTCCCGCCGGAGCGGTTGTGACCAACCTACCGCGCCAGCGCCGCAATGGAAGAGTCCTGGGGAGAAATCGACGGCGGATCCGGGACATCGCCGGTCGCGATGCCTGAAGACGGCCGTTCGCGCCCAGCCAGCGGTGGTTCGCCTTCCTGGTCGCTCGACGCGCGAGAATCTGGTGGACTAGGGGCGATGGCAGACAAGGAACAGCGCTTCCGGAGCGAACAGCTCGAGGAGGCCCTCGCGAAGCAGGACGTCGCAGCGGTCGCGTTCGCCCTGCGCAACGACATCGTGATCGTCCCGCGGCTCGTGACCGGGAAGAAGGACATGCAGGTCCGGGTGTTCGGGCGCGAGGGCTCGAACAGGCGCATCCTGCTGCTCTTCTCGTCGGCGGACGCCTACACCGCGATGGTGCCGGACGAGAAGGTCCGGCAGGTCATGGTCTACGACGGGCCCAGGCTCGAGGAGTTCCTCGCTGCGCACCTCGACTCGCTCGAGGGCGTGTTCTTCGACATCGCCGGGCCGCACACGATGCAGGCGGCGCCGGCGGACCTGCTGGCCGCGCTGCGCGCGTAGGCCGCGGCTGCCTTCCGGGCTGCTGGGCTTGCTGCGCTTCCGGGTTCCGGCCTGGAGGCGCTGGTCACCTCCGACCGGCGACCGCGCGTCCGTCAGAACGCGCGGTCGAGCTCGCGCTCGCGGACGGACTGCGTCAGCGAGAACGCGGCGCGCAGCGCTTCGCGCAGGTGCTCCGCGTCTGCGCCGAGCACCGTGGTGAAGCCCAGCCGGGATGCCTCGCTCGCTCGCTGCTTCGCCCCGGTCGCCGGGCGGATCTCGCCCGCGAGGCTGATCTCGCCGACGGCCGCGAGCGTGTGCGGGTACGGGCGGTCACGGGCGGCGCTCGCCAAGGCCAGCGCGATCGCGAGGTCGGCGCCGGGCTCCGTGAGCTTCATGCCGCCGACCGTGGAGACGTAGACGTCGGCGTCGGAGAGCTTCAGCCCCGCCCGACGTTCGAGGACCGCGAGCAGCATCGCCACGCGCGACGCGTCCACCCCGTTCACGACCCGTCGCGGCTGCGGCGCCGAGCTCGGCACGACGAGCGCCTGCACCTCGACCGGCAGTGCGCGGCGACCTTCGAGGGCCACGGTCACGCAGGTCCCGGACACGGGCGTGCCGTTCCGCGACATGAAGAGCCCGCTGGGGTCGGGGACCTCGTGGATGCCGTCGCCGGCCATGTCGAAGCAACCGACCTCGTCCGTCGGGCCGAACCGGTTCTTCAGCGCGCGGACGAAGCGCAGGGCCGTCTGCCGGTCGCCCTCGAAGTGGCAGACCACGTCGACGAGGTGTTCGAGCAGTCGCGGTCCGGCGATCGTGCCGTCCTTGGTGACGTGCCCGACGATCAGGACGGGGAGGCCTCGCTCCTTCGCGACGCGGATCAGGGTCGAAGCGACCTCGCGCACCTGCGACGTGCCGCCCGCGATGCCGTCGATCGTGCTCGACGAGATCGTCTGCACGGAGTCGGCGATCACGAGGTCGGGCTGCACCTGGTCGATCTGGCCGAGGATGACACCGAGATCGACCTCGCTCGCCAGGTAGAGCTGGTCGTGCATGGCGTTTGTGCGCTCGGCACGGAGCCGGACCTGGTCGACGGACTCCTCGGCGCTGACGTAGAGGACGCGCTTGCCCGTCGCCGCGGCGCGTGAGGCGACCTCGAGCAGCAGCGTCGACTTGCCGACACCCGGCTCACCGGAGAGCAGCACGGCGGCCCCGGGGACGATCCCGCCGCCGAGCACGCGGTCGAACTCACCGATGCCGGTGTTCCACCGCTGCACCGCGGTGCCGCGTGCCTCGGTGATGGGGCGGGCCACGCGGGTGCCAGCGACGGCGACCGGAGCGGTGCCGCGCGAGCTCGCCGATGCGGCGGTCGTGTCCTCGACGGTGCCCCACGCCTGGCACTCGCCGCAGCGGCCGACCCACTTGATGCTGGTCCACCCGCACTCCGTGCAGCGGTAGAGGGACTGGGTGCGCGCCATAGATCGAGGCTATGCCGCTCCGCCGACACCACCGTGCTGTCCGTCCGGCTCTGCGCGGTGTGCGGGGGCGTGCGGTCGGTCGTGTCCGGTGCCGGTGCCGGTGCCGTTGCCGGGTTCGTCGGTGTCGGGTGCTGGAGCGCCCTGCGCCTGCACGTGCTTGTTCGCGTGCGGCTGCTGGTCGTCGTGCTCGTCGTCGTCGTCGTGGTCGTGGTCGTGCTCGGGCTCGCCGCTCCGCACGGGCAGCGGGATCGCGCCGGTCACGCGCTGGCGCAGGCGCTCGACCCGACCCGGACGCTCGCCGTGCTCGAGCTCCTCCGCGTGCTCGTTGTCCTGCTCCGCCCGTGCGCTCGCGACGGCGCCGGCCTCGCTGCCGAGGTCCTCGGCCTCGCGAGCGGACAGGTAGTGACGGATCGCAGCCACCGTGTCGACCCGCGCGTCGACCGCCGGCTCGAAGGCGCTCGCCCAGATCTCGTACCCCCGGTCGTTCGGGTGGAACAGGTCGCCGTAGCTGTTGAAGAACGTCCGGCGCAGCCCGACGCGCTTCGTGATGACGTGCAGGGGGGCCACCGTCAGCCCGAACTCACCCGCGACGCGGTGCACGATCTCGTTGGCGACCGCGACCTTGCGCTCCCGGTCCGGCACGAACATGCACGGCAGCTCGGCGACGATCGCGTGCGACGGCACGGCCCCGTAGATCGCGCGGATGTTGCGCTCGAACTTGTCCGGGTGGAAGTCGGCGATGTCGTTCGCCCCGATCGACACCGTGCACACGTCCGGCGTGTAGTTGCGGAGCTTCGGGAGCTGGTCCTGCTTCGCGCCCCACGTCGTCGATCCCGAGACGCTGAGGTTCACCACGCGGACCGACATGCGCGACCGGTGGCGGATGCGCCGTGCGAGGAGCCCGACGTACCCGCGACCGGGGGCGGTGGCGCCGACCCCCTGTGCCGCGGAGTCGCCGATCGCCAGGTAGGTCAGCTGCCCCTCGTGCTGCAGGCGCTCCCGCCACCAGTCGGCGTGCACGGGCAGCATGTCGACCACGCGCTGCGAGGCCGCTCGTTGCCCGCGGATCCCGGCCCTGGCGCCGAACGCCCCGCCGCCGACGACGGCCAGGCCACCGATGACGGACGTGAGCAGTGCGACGAGGGTGCGGGTTCTCATGCCGGAGACCGTACGCGGGCTGCCTCGTCGGTGACCCTGTTGCGCCGGGTCGGTGAGCGCGGATCTCGACCGGACCGCCTGTGGAGGGGAGGCGACGTGCGGTGGTCGAACGGCCCTCCCGGATCGTGTAGGATCTTTCCCGGTACCGTGTCCGAGCGGCCGAAGGATCATGTCTCGAAAACATGTGTGGGGGCAACTCCACCGTGGGTTCAAATCCCACCGGTACCGCCACAGAAAACCCCCGTTCAGGCGGGGGTTTTCTTGTTTCTAGCCGTGCCCGTGGTGCGTCTTTGGTGCAGATCTTGCGCGGGACGTCCCGTGCTGCACAGCCGAAATCGCCCCCAAACTCACGCCAGTGTCGGCCCGACGCGTTCAGCCCGGGCCAACGCTCAGCACCTTCACTCCGGTCCTGAGTGAGATTGAGATGACGACTTCGCGCTGCGCAAGCTCTAGATCTGCGCGCAGGTGTGTGGTGACGGCTCGCGGAGGACCCCAGAACCACAGGCTTGCAGCCGTTGTCGCCCGTGGCACTGAGGTATACGTGCAAGCAAGGGTGCGACGTAGCTTAGTTGGACCGCGGCGCTAGCTTCGGTCTCCATCTTGAAGGTGGTACCGATGCGACCGGTTAGGAGCGCCGGCTCAAGCCCGTGTCGACGAACCAGAGCCAACTGGTCAAGTGCGCTGCTCCGATCCCCGAATTGATGCGGGAGTACTGCCTGCGGGAGACCCCGTGCGCTGCCGCATGACGGTTGAATGTCGCCGGGATCGGGTCGCCGCGGTCGGGGAAGTACGGCCGGTAGATGCCCTGGAGTTGCGCGAACGCGAAGAACTGACGCGACGTATACGTGTCCGGGTCCTTGCGTGTGTTCGGCGAGTGTGAGGTCACCTCCGCGCGCAGACTCGTCGACATCCAGCGACGCGTTGTCGTGTCCAGAGTGTTCGCCACGAACGCCTGAGCGAGCTCATGATGACCTTCACGGATGCCTGCGATAGCCTTCTGCGCGAGCGTGGCGCACGGTGCAACCTCCGACGAGGCCACTTTCTGCAGCACAGCCTCGCAGTCGCTCAAGGTCGTCTTCCAGCGTCGACCGAAGATGACGCGCTAAGCGGAGGCCGAGCCGGCGGCGTGCAGCGCGTCGATCGTCGTCGCGCGAGGCACCCACGCAATCGGCAGCCCTTCTTCGAGCATCCAGGACTTCATCTCGGCGATGGTGAGCTCTGCCTCGGCATCGAGGATGTTCACGGGGTGAATGCCCCGTGCCATGTCCTCCCACGACGGCAGATTCGCCAGAATTGAGCCGAGAGTGCTTGACGTCAGTCCTGGGACGATGAGGCTGGAGAAGGTCGTCGTGACGTTACGGATCAGATCCTGCGCGATCGACGAGCTCGTGATCGTGGTCGCCCAGTCCGTTTTCGGCGTGCGCCACGGAGGGTTCGTGAGGATACCGGGCGGCAGATCGAAGGTGTATTCCGGCATGATGTTGCCGAATCGTGCGCCGATTCTCGAGAGGTCGCTGAACCAGCGAGAACCATCGAAACCGTTTGGTGGACTCATCGCTCGTCTCGTCGTTGGGTGGCGTGCGGGCTCTCGAGAGCACTCGCGAAGCGCGCTCGGGCCGTCTCAGCGACGAGGTCGTCATCACCGAAAAGGTAGTGCTCGCGCCGGCCGTTGCACCAGCGATGCGTTGCGCGAAGGTTGTCCAGCTCGTCGCCTCCGCCCTCGGTCACGCGGACGATGTGGTCGATTGCCGGCGCGAGGTCCTCGAACGGTCGCGCGTTGCGGTCGATGGGGATCTCGCAGATCTGGCATACCCAGTTGTCGCGCTCGAGGACGATCGGCCGGTTCCTCGCGAACTCCGGTGACAGCTCGCGGGTCTTCGACGTAGGAGCGGAGCGCATTCGTGGCAGGGCATCGCCTCGTTCCCGGCTGCACCGCGAGCGGCCACACCCGACTGGGCGTCTGGACTCATCGATGACCTTGCGGCGGCAGTCCTCGTGCTCAGCTGCGAACGCGGTCGAGAGCGCTTCCCATTCGCCCGTCACGTGCGCGACGAAGCGCTCGTCGAGGTTCATCGCGATCTGGGCGTGGCATCCGTAGCAGCGCCCGGTGCGTGCGCCCAGGTAGAGCAGACGGCACTCGTTTGTGCAGTACTTCCGGTTCCGCAGGTGCGTCGGGTACTGGATTCCGCAGCCGCCGCAGCGAAACGCGGCCAGCGGTCGGTCCGCGGCGAGAGGGCGAGGCATTGGCATCCGTTCGTCAGTAGCTCGCCATGAACGTACCGGGGCGTCAACGCGGCGTGAAGCCCCGGAAGTCCGTGACCCTGAACCGCCAGAAGTCGACGCCCGTGGAGCAGCACCTCACGCTGCGCGGAGCCTCGTGATCCGCTCGCGGATGCGGGTGTCGAGGTCCTCGAACTCGTCAAGGACGTCCATCGCGGCGTAGGCGCTGCCGCGGACCCGCTCGGTGACGGCTTCGACGACACGAGCCTCTTCGAGGACCTGCACGCCGCGGTAGACGCTGCGCTCGAGAACATTGCCGAGCGCGTCGACGAGCTGCTCGACCGTGATCACGGGCAGCGACAGCAGGACCGGCAGGATGCGATCGGCGGCGCTGCCGGCGCGCGGGGCGGCCTGCTGCCGCCACGCAGCCTCGTACCGGGAGAACCCGCGCGCGGTGCCGCGGGCCTCGCGCGCGGCCGTCTCGACGCAGAGCGCCAAGTCGGTGACGATCGGCGCCGTGTCGCTGGTCCGGTAGGCCGTGAGCAGCGCGAAGTAGTGCGTCGTGTCGGCGGCGAGGGCGCTGGCGACCGGCAGCACCGTGTGCGGGGTGATGCCCCTGCGGCGCAGGATCTGCGTCGATGATGTCAGTTATTCGAGCAAAGCGACGATACCCGCAGCGTTGTCGCCAAGACGAACGTGCGGACCGCGTAGCTCAGGCCGGCGGGAAGTGCGCAGCGAACGCCTCAGCGACCGCGGTGACGTCGACCGTCCCTTCGAGCGTGGAGAGCCGCTTCGGCCAGCGGACGTCGATGCCGCGGACAGTGAACGAGCCGCCGAAGAGCGGCCAGTCGGCGTCGACGAAGCAGAGCGCGCCGTGCACGGAGACTGGGCCGACGACGTCCTGGACGAGCGCCATCTGGTGGAGCATGCTGTCGACGAGCTTGGTGCGGTCGCCGCCGATAACGAGTTTCTCGGTGCGGGAACGGAACAGCTCACCCTCGACCTGCAGGCGCGGCCGCTTGTTGCGGTAGCGCTTCGCGTCGACGACCCCGACGCCGGCGCGGGTGACAACGATGTGGTCGATGCTCGCGCGGGAGCGTGGGCTGGGACGGTCGTGGAGCACGACGATGTGTTCGTCGGCGATCGCGTCGAGTGCTCGGCCGACCTCGGCCTCGCCGGCGGCGCCGTACTTCCACGCGACGGTCCTCTGGCGTTCACCGGAGAGCGCGACGGCGATCGTGCCGATGCGGCCGCCGCCCCAGGTCTCGCGGATCTTCGCCTCGTCGCGTGCCCGCCGGCGGTCGTATTCCCGCTTCGCGGATGCGCCGGCGCCGGTGTCGTCCGTCCCCATGATGTCTACCCAGTCAAATCGGGGACGCTTACGGCGAGCCCCCATGCGGGCTGCAGGCTCCAGCCAGGACGAGCATGCGAGTGCCACGAGGACTGGCCATTCTGCTTGCGGCGGATCCGTTCGCGTGAGGGCAATGTGCTTGAGGACCAGATTCGGGCCGTGTAACTGATGGTACCTACTGGAATCAGAGTGCAGGTACACCATTAGGTACGCCCCGATCGGCGCCGTCGCGAGCAACTGAGAGGGCGTACCTGCTCGTACCTGGTCCCTTCTTGAAAACTGTTCGTGGGGTAAAAATTGTTCACCGAGTTGATGCCGAGGGCTCCATTTGCCTCCTGTAAGCGATTTATCCCCCGCATCAGGTCCACCAGTTACACGAGAGGAAATCCCCGATCAGCAGCGGGATTCAGTGTATCTGGCACGCAGGTACATGGCCGATCGAGCAGTTACACATGCAGGTACCGTCCAGCTCGACGTTGACTGACTAGCCCAACCGGAACGCACTCGCTTGCTCTGCGAGGCGGAGCACGGTGTCGTGTCGACCGGTTCGTAGCGATGCTGCTGGACTGAGGCCACCGAGATCTTGGTCTGGCGAGTTGAGCCAGACGGCGTCGCCCCAAAGATCGTCACCTGCCGGATCAAGGCTGGCCAGGATGTCCCGAAGTCGAGGTATGAGCTGAGCTTGCTCATCGAATTGGAACGAAGGAAAGAGGTGGAAGTGGTCCGCAGAATCGACGACCAGTACGTCGCGGTCTGCGACCAGCACCTCGAGAGCTTCGCAGTCGATACCCAGCAGAGCGAGCACTCCCGCGGTGTCGTAGAAGGGGCCGACTCGTTCGTCGAGGATCGCGGCCGAAGGATTCGCTGAGGCGCTATCAGCAGTAGTGAGCGCGCGGATGATCGTGGCAGCCTCCTCGCCGGTCATGCGACCGTCCGCGACCCGTTTGCCTACCTCTCGAACGACCGTGTTTCGGACGGCACGGCCTCCCGCGCCGAGCGCAGCATCAGCAAGCGCAATCGCCTCTTGGGAACGAGCCTCGCTCTCTTCGAAGCGACGAGTGCGATCGATGTGTTCGAGCACACGCCGAACTGCGTCTGACACGTCAGCGGCATTAGTCGCCAGTTCTGCGACCAAGCGGCGCAGGATCGGGTCGTCAGTCCAGGCAGTCATGCCACGCGCCTCTCGGGGTGAGGGCGGAGACCGATCACTGCAAGCTCTTGCGAAGGTGACGCTCCGCACTGAACCTCCAGAGCACATGAAGGCTCCGGTACTCGCCCTTGCGCCAGGCAAAGAGCCCGGTGCGACGCCATACGTGCATCGCACACATGCGGAAGCTGTTCGTGCAAAATGCTCGCTGATCCTCGGTGAGGTGGTTTGGGAAGGGCCCTGGTAAGCCTTCGAAGTCCGGCAATAGGTGCTCGAAGACCTCCCGAAACGTTGGTCCGCGTCCCTCCCGACTCCGGTGCGCGGCAATGAACTGGGCGGCGGCCATGGCCCACTCGTCGCCCGCAGGCCCCTGCGTAAGCTCTTCCATCAGGTATGCCCAAGTTGCGGGAGGAGGCGTCAGTATTTCCGGCCACCAGAAATCCGGTCGCGCTACGAGGCGAGTCATGATCTGGCCTCCAGGCGAGCCAGAGCTCTCTCCCACGCCTCAGGCAGTGTACGGCGCACCACAAGAACCCAGCCGACGAGGTTTTCCTTTTCCCGCTGATTTAGCTCGGACCATCCATGCCGGCCCCTGTCGGGGCCTGCTGCAAAGCGATCGGCGATCAGGTGCGCGGTTTCTTCCGCGAGGAGGGCATCAAACATATTTGGCGCAGCGAGGGGCTCGGATGCTGAATCGGGGTTCTGCGGCTTCATGGGCTAACTGAGACGCTCACGACTCGCCTGTGGGGATTGACCATGCGATTGAATCTGCCTTGACGTTGAGGCACGCGCAACCTCCGAGTCGAGTCCTTCGGTCGCTTCTGCTCGTTTACCAGCAAAAAGAGACTTCAACCAGGACTTGAAGCTTTGCGGTCAAACTCGGCCCCGGGCCGAACTACGAGTGATCGAGGGGTCGCTCGACTCCTCAGCTGCCACCTAGCCCAGGGGCGATCGCGCCGATGTCGCCTGCCTGCGCCTCGTGTTGCTAAAGGGACGGCTGCTTCGCTTAGACGAAGACGCGAGCATCGGATGCGTAGCCGCCAGGGCCATCGATCGCCTCGGTGTGACCACGCTCGGACCACCGCGCGGCCATCCGGCCCGTCGAAGGAGGAGCGAAGCCGCCGTTCAGGGACCTTCTGGCCAGTGCGGGGGCCAAGCGGGCCCAGGGCTGACCGTGGGGGGCCACCGGCTGGTCACGCAGCGCGTCGCACGTCGAATTCGTAGGGCGAGGGCTTCGTTCGCGCTGCGAAGCTGCCGCGCTGACCAGGCCGTGGCCACCTCCGGGCCAAGCGGCGGACAGATCGGGCCATCTCCTGGTCGGAAGAGTCCGTCTATTGGTCAGTGGAAGATCGAGACGAAGAGCCGCAGGGACGTGCGTTCCTCGGGCGCCCGCCTGTCGCGGCCGGAGCGTGCAAATGGAGCCGAGGTTAGACGCATCCGCTCCCTGATGGAGCGAAAGAAGAGCCTGCAACTGCGTCCCTTCGGGACGGCGCGGAAGGCCTGCGACGACGCTCGTCCCTCGGTCGCCGCGATGCGGCTGCGCCGCTGCAACAGACCCGCAGGAGAGGTCTCCGCGATGCTGCGACCTGCGCTGATGCGAGACCAATGGCCGCCGCGTGCCCGCGTCGGCGTCGGGGAGGAAGGAGGCTGGTTCCGCAGGCTCCACCACCCCCGCGGCCGCTGCGCGACCAGACCGGTACCACTGTGCCAACAGGCGCTCAGTGGTGGTACCGGTCGATCCCCGACTTTCCAGGGGCTACGGATGGTCCTGGTACCAGCCCGCGCTTCGCGTCCTCCGGATTCCGGTCTGGTACCAGATGGTGTGGCACCATCCGTTTCCCCTGATCACAACAACAGTTGTGACCTCGATTCGTCGCTGAAGCTCCGATCTCGGCGCAGAGAAGAAAAGGGCATAAGGGGGAGTGGCACAAACCGGCGTTTCCATCCTCGCTGCGCTCGTCGGAATCTTGGTTGGTGGTCGGCGCAGCCGACACTCCTTCGGGACCCCTGAGCCTCTCTCTGCGCTCGGTCTCCGGTGGCCCTCACCCCTCGTCGCCGGCGCTCCTTGGGGCCCTTACTGCGTCGCTGCGCTCCTTGCCCTCCAACGCCCCATCGGGGGCGTTCTCGGGTGCCTTGCGCCGGTGCCGATCCTCCGCGTTGCTCCCCCTCGGACACCGGCTGGGATCCACCCCTGCCGGGGTGGCATCACGAGCGCGCCCTATGGGCGCGTGAGAGGCCAAACGTCGCCGACAGGACTGCTTACCCAAGCGTAGGTCCGGGATAATGATTGACGAATCGATCCCAAATAGGGGTGTCAGGGCACGCACTCGTGCCCGGGGCGCTTGGCGAGAGCCCTCCGGGCTGCGCTCCCGGCTGACCAACTTCCAGCGCCAGGGTAGAAGAAAGTTGCTTTGCTCTTGGTTTTGTGCCCTAAGCTGGCCGCAGGTCCGGATGACATGAAAGGGACCAGAGCCAGCGACGGCTCGACGAGTGGGTACGCCAAGCAACCGTTAACAGGTTCGGCTATCACGGCCTCCTCGAAAGCATCGACTTTCGAGGAACACCCATGTCTCCGTCTTCTCCCGCCCCGCTCGCGCAGCCCCGTGAACTGCTCACGCCGGACGCCCTTGCCGCTCGGCTTCACGTGACAACCCGCAACTTACGGCAATGGCGCCTCACCGGGGCGGGCCCGCGGTTCGTTCGCGTCGGGCGGTTTCCGCTTTACCGGCAGGAAGCCGTCGAAGCGTGGCTTCTCGAGCAGGAGTACTCCAGCACCGCCGACGAGCTGCGCTGAGCCATGGGAACAGTCAAGTCTTACGAGACAAAGACCCGAGGCAGGCTCTACGAGGTTTGGTACACAAAGCCTGACGGGACGCGCGGTCACGATCGCGGCTTCCGCCGCAAGACCGAAGCCCTGAACTATCTCCACACTATTGAAGTGTCGAAGTTGCGGGGTTCCTACGTCGACCCGACGGATGCGCGAGCAACGATCGGCGAGCTTGGTGCGAGCTGGCTCGATATGCACCGATTCAAGCTCACGCAAAGCAGCTTTCACTCCGTTGAGAGCTGCTGGCGCGTGCACGTCGAACCAAAGTGGGGTGATTACGCCGTTGGGCGCGTCACTAGGCGGGATGTTCAGGCCTGGTTGAACGAGCTCGGAGAATCGCTCTCGCACACCTCCGTAGCTAGGGCCCGCGATCTCCTTGCTGGCATCTTCGATGAGGCGGTCGAGGAAAACCGCGTAGTGAAGAACCCTGCGCGCGGACTCGCTGTGAGGAAAAAGCCGATTGCTGACGAGGTGTTCCTGACCCACCGGCAAGTTGAGGCGCTCGCCTCTGAGGCCAGGTACGGCGATCTTGTTCGGATACTCGCTTACACCGGCCTGCGATGGGGCGAAGCGACGGCCCTACGAGTTCGCAATGTCGACCTTGGCCGGCGGCGTCTCAACATCCGAGAGGGCGTGACTGAGGTAAACGGCCAGCACGTACTGGGCAGCGTGAAGTCACATGAGCGACGGTCCGTTGCGTATCCCGACTTCCTCGACTCGGCTGTTGCCGCGGCTTGTCGGAACAAGCACCCCGACGATCGCCTCTGGTCGTCACCGGTTGGAGGCTTTCTCCGGCCGGGGCACTCCCGTCAGGGGTGGTTCGCGAAGGCAGTCCAACGGTCGATGGCGGCCGACGCAAGCTTCCGCCGAGTCACACCACATGACCTCCGGCACACCGCTGCATCACTCGCGATCAGCGCCGGCGCCAACGTTAAAGTCATCCAACGGATGCTGGGCCACAAGTCGGCGAAGGTGACTCTCGACACTTACGCGGCGCTGTTCCCTGACGACTTGGACAACGTCACCTCCGCATTGAGCAGGCAACGAGCGGAACAGGTATAGCGGTGGTCGTGGTCGTGGTCGTGGTCGTGGTCGTGGTCGTGGTCGTGGTGACGGTCGCGCCCACGGGCGTGACCTCCTCGGCCCTGAAGCTCAAGTTTCATTGCAGGACACGGTCTCGCATAGGGCACCTTGCCGGAATCTATTTCGGACCAGCTATCTGAGACAGGGGGAGCGCCGAAGTTACGCGGACGGAGACAGGCGACGCTCCGTCTCGCTGAACGACCGGCTTACGGACAGTGACGATCTCAGTCGAATTGGTCGGGGTGGTACGGCGCTGACGCGCCGGCGTAGAAGATGACCTGGGCGTGCGGCCCGACATCGCTCTGCAAGCGCCCGGCAGTTTCAAGTCCGAGGACGCGGGTCTCAGCGTCGCCGAACGGCGTCCCGACTCGTTCGGTGAGGGAACGCCAGTGAACGAGTGCTTTGGCTGTTCCCTCACGGGCGCCCGCAGCACGCGCCGATCTGACGTCGCGCTTCCCGTCATGCAAGAACTCGACCTCTGTCCCTGGTCGTCTGCTCGGCAGTACCACGGCCGTCCCCGACTCGGTCAACATGTCGATGCCTTCGCCTGCGCCGCACCAGACGTGCGTGTCGTCACCGAGCTCGAGCTGGACGCGGCTCGCGAGGGTGAATGCCTCGACCCTGTGGGCGGCCAACACCTCAGGGGACACCGAAGGCGACGGGACAGGGCGGGACTCGTCACGGTCGTCAAAGACGGCGTCCCACGCCTGCTCGAAGACGTCGTTCCACGCCTGCAGGTCGCGCCGGAGGGACGTGCTCAGTCCGAGGCTCGTGGCTTCCGCGGCGCCGGAGTGTTCACTCGACCGCGATCCGCGGTACCACAGCGGGGAATCGTCGACCATGTACTCAGCCATCACGAGGATGATCACGCTCACCACCAGGACAGCGTACGACGGCGTCCGGCAGAGGATCGGCGATCGGACGCTTCTTCGACGGCTTACCAAAGCTGCGCTTCTACGACGTTGCTTCGTCGCTCGATGGGTGCTGGTGCTCTTCACCGCCGTGGAGCCAGTTCTCGATGATCGATCGGGCGTGGGCTCGGTCACGGTCTGTGGGGGCGGTGATCATGGCGGCGCGGCGGACGAACGCCCACATCAGCGTCTCTCGCGGTACTCCTCCGACGCTGCGCCAGTCGATCGCCGGGAACCGCTCGACACTGACGACCTGCGCTCGTCGGATCCGAGTGGTGAGCAGGTAGTCGCGGAGCACCAGCTCGTCCTCCTGGAGGTCGATGCCGGCCGAGACCCCGCGGACAGCGATGAGTGCAGCAACGCCCACGAACAGGAGAGCGCAGGGCCAATCACGGGCGTCTTCAACCAGGACGACGACGGCGAGCACCGTGAGCACGGCTGCGCCTGCTCCGAGTGCGGCGCGTGTCGCGACGGGTACCGGAACGTCTCGCCGTGTCCGCACTGCCTCACGCACCGTTCGCGACGGTGAACGCGGCCACGAGCCCCGCCACCAGGACGATAAACCCAGCCACGAACCACGGGACGGCGGAGGGAGCCCACCGCTGCTGCCCCCACCCGTGGTGCCGTACGGTCTTGACCACGGCAACCACGAGAAGGGCCGTTCCGATCACCATGCCCGCGATCAGGATCGGCAGGAACAGGTCAGCTCCGTTCATGGCTCGACTGTAGACATCACCCCCCCCGTTGGCGGGCTGGATCTGTGCTGACTGGCTAGCCGACAGCGACGCCGCAGAAGTGTCCGGGACCCCATGGCGGTTTCAAGGGGTCGTTGCAACGGGTGGTTGTGTCGGGTCCGACAGTAGCTGTTCAAATGCCTCGGCTGGCGTGCGGTAGTCGAGGGTCTTGCGAGGCCGTCCGTTGAGTTCGGCGGCGA
>NZ_CAJCKG010000021.1:0-65293 GCF_903970945.1 Curtobacterium sp. ME26 | reverse complement strand
ATCACCGACCTCGCCGACCGGCCGCTCGACGAGCTGTCCGGCGGGCAGCGGCAGCGCACGCTCGTCGCCCTCGGTCTGGCGCAGCGCGCGCCGGTCCTGCTCGTCGACGAGCCGACCGCGGGGGTGGACGCCGGGTCGGCGGCACTCGTGACGGCGGCGCTCGCCGACGAGGCGTCCGCCGGGGTCGTCGTCGTGCACGCCGCCCACGATCCCGTGGCCATCACGGCGGCCGACCGGGTCGTGACACTCGACTGACCCGGCTGCTCCGGGCTGACCCTTGCTGCTCCGGGCTGACCCTTGCTGCTCCGGGTTGCTCCGGCGTCAGCCGTCGGTGTCGAGCGCGGCCCGCGCCGCGGCGACCACCCGGGGGTCGGTCACCGTGTACGTCGAACCGTCGTCCCCGCTGCCCATCGGCACACCGCCGTGCTCCGGCGCGCCGACCGGGCGCTTCGCGGAGAGGTGCACCGCGGCGACACCGGTCGCGACCAGGGCCCGGACGTCCTCGGGCCGCACGCCCGCACCGGCCATGACCTGCACCGGACCGGCTGCCTCGACCATCCGGGCGATCGTCGCCGCCCCCGCCGGGGCACTGGCGGCTCCGCCCGACGTCAGCACCCGGGTCAGCCCGAGGTCCGCCAGCCGAGCGGCGGTCGCGACCGGGTCGGCGGCGTGGTCGACCGCCCGGTGCAGCGTGACCTCGGCGTGCGCGGAGACCGAGCGGGCGGCCTCCACGAACCGGCGGAGGGCGTCCTCGTCGAGGGTCCGGTCCGGGCGCAGGGCGCCGACCACCACCCCGGCCGCTCCCGAGCGCAGGACCGTGCGGACCTCCCGCTCCATGAGCGCGAGCTCGTCGTCGTCGTACGTGAAGCCCCCGGGGCGGCAGCGCACCAGGGCGTGCGCCGGGATCCCGGTCTCGTGCGTGGCCTCGACCAGGGCCTGCGAGGGCGTCAGTCCGCCCAGCTCCAGGCCGACACAGAGCTCGACCCGGTCGGCGCCCCCGTCACGGGCGACCAGGGCCCCGGTGGGCGAGGTCACGGCGATCTCGAGGGCGACGGACATCAGGCGGCTCCGAGGGGTTCGTTCGACGGTGGCACGATCCGCGCGGACAGGTCCGGCGGCGTCGCGAACTCCCGATCGTAGGGGAACACCGGTCGCTCGATCCGGTGGTGCCCGAGGCGCAGCAGGTCCTGGTCGACGCCGCCGGGGGTGAGCGCCAGCATCCAGTCCGCCGCCATGTCGAACAGCTCCGGCTCGAGGTACCCGATCTTCACCACGACGACGTCGGCGTCCCGCGGGGCGAGGTCGAGGTCGGTGAAGTCGTGCTCGTGGTGGTACGGCTTGCGGAGCGTCGTCAGGATCGCGAAGACGCTGCCGACCTGCAGCACGACCTCGGTCTCGGCGTCCCGGTCGCCGTGCCGCACCGCGTGCACCCGACCGGTCATCGTGATCGGCCCCGCGTGCACGTCGTCGACCTCGGCGCCCGCGGTCACCGTGACGGTCGCCCCGACGCCGGCGGCCACGGCCTCGGCGACGGCGGCCGGACCGGGGACGCTCGCGTAGATCAGCGTGGGGCCGTCCGGCGCGGCGAACGCCGGGTGCGCGAGCACCTGCGTCAACCCCCACGTCATGTCGCCGGAACCACCGGCGGTCGGGTTGTCGCCGGAGTCCGAGACGAAGAACGGGCGCGCGCCGCCGGGTGCGAGCGCGGCGGCGAGGCACTCGTCGAAGGAGCCCGTCGGTGCCACGAACGCGAAGTCCTCGCGGGCGTCCCAGAACGCCCGGGCCAGGCGCTCGGCACCGGCGGCCACGACGTCGCGGTCCCACCCGGTGACGACGGTGACGGCACGGTCGCGGGGCTGGTCCGCCCAGGCGTACCCGACCCAGATCGCGGCGTCGAGCACGCCGTCCTCCTGCTCGACCTCCGGCACCTGCGCGTAGATCGACGCCGCGGGTTCGATGCGTGTCGACGTCTGCTCGCCGGGCAGCAGCACCGGGATCGGGATCCACGCCTTCACCGGGCGTTGTCGACCGACCGGCCTGGTGGCGAGCACGTCGACCAGGTTCCGGACCGCGCGCTCCTTCGTCTCGAGGGCGTCCTCGTGCGGCGCCATCCGGTAGCAGGTGACGAGGTCCACCTGGTGCGCGAGCTCCCGCGTGACGTTGCCGTGCAGGTCCATCGACGCCGACACGATGACGTCCGGCCCGACGACCGCGCGGATGCGGCCGAGCAGGTCGGTCTCGGCGTCGTCGAGCCCCTCGACCACCATCGCGCCGTGGATGTCGTACCAGAGGCCGTCGACCGGCCCGATCTCCGCCAGGCGCGCGACGATCTCGTCGGCGAGTTCTTCGTACGCCGGCCGGGCGACGACCCCGCCGGGGAGTGCGTGGCCGATCAGCGCCCCGCGGAAGTCGGCGGCGTCCGCGTACGACGCCAGGAACGGGTACCGCGCCACGACCTCGTCGCCGCGGTCCGGGTGGAAGGCGGGCGCGAGGGTACGGGTCGGCGTGAACGTCGACGTCTCGATCGCGAGTCCGGCGATCGCGATCACCGGGCGACGTGCGGCGGGCGCGGCGGTGGCGGTGACAGCGGGGTCGGACACGGGATCAGCATAGGGAGCGGTCACGCAGCCCCGGTGTCGGTGGAAGTGCGGACTGGTACGACCCTCGGACGAGGGTCAGGATGGCCACCTGGTTGCACCCTGCAACGTCGCAGGGTCCTGATCGAGGAGTCCACATGAAGCACACCCTCGCAGCGGCGCTCGCCGCCGTCGCCGTCGTCGCCGGCGGCGTGTTCGCCGCCACCCCCGCCTCCGCGCTGCCCGCGCACATCGAGGTCGTCGGCGGAGAGCAGGCCCCCACCACGAGCTGGGCGGTCCAGCTCGAGGCCTCCGGCGGGACGATCCCGTCCGGCTACGTGAGCAACTGCACGGGGGAGCAGATCAACGCCTCGTGGATCCTCACCGCGCGGCACTGCATCGACGGCATCGGTGCGATGAACGTCTACCACTCGAACTCCACCACGAACCGCGGGTCCGCCGTCGCCGTGGACCGGGTCAGTGCCGCACCGGCCGGGGACATCGCGCTCGTGCACCTGCGCAGCGCGTACGCACTCTCCACCTACGCTCCCCTCGACCTGACGGCGGCGGCGAAGTCGAGCGGGACCGGCGTCATCCAGGGCTACGGTCTGCGGGCGAACGCGCAGCAGTCGGACGGGCTGTACCAGGCGACGGTGTCCCTGACCGGCTCGACGCGGGACGCCTACAGCGGTCGCGCCCAGCACGTCACGGGTGTCACCGGCGCCTCGAACCACGGGGACTCGGGCGGCCCGCTCCTCGTCAACGGCAAGGTGGTCGCCGTCTGCTCCACCGGCGACAGCGCCGACCCGGGTGCGAACACCCAGGCGGGGTCCAACTACGCGCTGCTGTCGCAGTCGTCCTCGTGGATCCGCTCCACGGCGGGCGTCTGACCAGCGCGACCCACGGACGGACGGGAGGCGCGGTGCCAGCCAGCACCGCGCCTCCCGTCCGTCAACGGTCGCTTCAGGCGCCGTGCGCCTCCTCGGCGACCGGCTGCCACTCGCGCCACGTCGCGAGACGCGACTCGTAGTCCTGCTCGGCGATGCCGAGCGGCGCCTTGCCGAAGAAGACCCGCAGCGGCGGCTGCTCGGCGTCGACGACCTTGAGGATCGCCGACCGCGTGGCCTCGGGCTTGCCCGGGTCCGACGCGGACGGGCGCTTCGAGGCGGCCTCGCGGACGTCCGCGTAGGCGTCGAGCTCCTCGCTGTGCTTCGAGGACGGACCCGACCAGTCGGTCGAGAACCCGCCCGGCTCGACGAGCGTGACGGAGATGCCGAAGCCCGCGACCTCCTGCGACAGCGACTGCGACAGGCCCTCGAGCGCCCACTTCGACGCGTGGTAGGCGCCGACCGTGGGGAACGCGCTGATGCCGCCGATGCTCGAGACCTGCACGATGTGCCCCGAGCCCTGCTCACGCATGATCGGCAGTGCCGCCTGCGTGACCCAGAGGGCGCCGAAGAAGTTCGTCTCGAGCTGCGCGCGGACCTCGTCCTCGGTCAGCTCCTCGACCATGCCGAAGTGGCCGAACCCCGCGTTGTTCACGACGACGTCGAGCCGACCGAAGTGCTCGGCGGCCTGCTGCACCGCGGCGGTGTCGGCGGCCTTGTCGGTGACGTCGAGCCGGATCGCCAGGAAGGTGTCCGGGTACTGCTCGACGAGTGCCTGCACGTCGTCGGTGTTCCGCGCGGTGCCGGCGACGGAGTCCCCGCGCTCCAGGGCGGCTTCCGCCCACTCGCGGCCGAAGCCCTTCGACGCTCCGGTGATGAACCAGGTCTTGGCCATTCGCTGCCTCCAGTTGCTGTTCGGGTGACGGCGAGCAGGCAACCCCCGTCGCCCTGGCGCCACCTGGGCGTCCGGGTGACAGCCGGACGACTGGACCGATGCGGAGGCACGTGCGAGCACCATGGCCCCATGAGCCAGTACGAGAAGCGCGATCCGAACAGCCTCTACCCGAAGCCCCCGTTCCCGGAGCAGGAGCAGTCGCTGCCGGGTGCCGCCTGGAAGATGGACCCCCAGCCCGACCACGGCGAGCAGAGCTACGTCGGCAAGGAGCGCCTGACCGGCTACCGCGGCATCGTCACCGGTGCGGACTCCGGCATCGGGCGTGCCGCCGCGATCGCGCTCTCCCGCGAGGGCGCCGACCTCGTCCTCTCCTACCTGCCCGACGAGCAGGAGGACGCCGAGCAGGTCCGTGACCTCCTCGAGTCCGAGGGGCGCAAGGCCGTCCTCGTCCCCGGGGACATCTCCGACGAGCAGTACTGCAAGGACCTCGTCCAGAAGGCCGTCGACGAGCTCGGCGGACTCGACACCCTCGTCATGGTCGCCGGTCGCATGGACAGCAACGACGACATCCTGTCGCTCACCACCGAGCACTTCGACTCGACGTTCAAGACGAACATCTACTCGCTGTTCTGGCTGACCCAGGCCGCGGTCCCGCACCTCGAGCCCGGCTCGACGATCGTCACCACCGGCTCGATCCAGGCCGCGACGCCGTCGCCGGACAAGATCGACTACGCGATCTCGAAGAGCGCCGTGAAGACCTTCACCGAAGCCGTCGCGCAGCAGCTCGCACCGAAGGGCATCCGCGTGAACTCGGTCGCGCCGGGTCCGGTGTGGACGCCGCTGCAGCCCGGCTCGGACGACGCGGAGACCGTCGCGCACTTCGGCGAGCAGTCGCCGTTCGGACGCCCGGGCCAGCCCGCCGAGCTCGGTGCCGCGTACGTGCACCTGGTGAGCCCGGAGTCGAGCTACCAGTCCGGTTCGACCGTCACGATCGCCGGTGGGACGCCCGCGTTCTAGACAGGACCTGCAGACGGGAGGCGCGGTGCCAGCTGGCACCGCGCCTCCCGTCTGCAGGTCGTCGCCTCAGCCCTGCGGCGGCGAGTACAGCTGCAGGTCGTTGCCCTCGCTGTCCTTGAACGGGATGATCTTGCCCCACGGGTGCTCGCTGACGTCGCCCGCGAAGTCGACGCCCTTCGCCTTGAGATCGGCGACCTCGTCCTCGATGCTGCCGTCCGGCTGGAACGACACGACCGCGCCGCCGTCGCTCGACGGACCCGCCGACTCTCGTCCGTTCAGGCCGATGAGCAGCCCGTTCGCGTCGATCTCGCTCCAGTCGTCGTCCTCGCTCTTGACCGTCAGGCCGAGCGCGTCGCGGTAGAACGCGACCGCGCGCTGCATGTCACTGACCGGTACCCAGACCGCTGCCACTCCACTTGCCATGGTGATGCCTCTCGTCGTCGTTGCGTACGGGGGAGACGGTAGGTCGCCGGGTTGCGTGCGGACACAGGTGGAGTGGTGTCCCAGTACCCCGGTGGCAGGCTGTGCGGGGACGACGGGAGCAGCGGATGGCTGGCGTGACGCACGTGGTGCTGGTGGCACTGACCGATGAGGGGCAGGGCGTCACCGAGCGCCTCGACGCGCTGTGCCGTGAGCACCTGCAGCGCATCGACGGGGTGGAGTCGGTGCGCTCGGGGACGAGCATCAGCACGGAGGGGCTCGAGGCGGACTTCGGGTGGATGCTGACGGTGCGCTTCCGCGACGCCGACGCGCTCGCCGCCTACCTGCCGCACCCGGAGCACCGCCCGGTCGCCGACGCGATCGGCGCGGCAGCCGGACGGGTCGTGGTGTTCGACGTCGCCGACTGACGCGGGGGTCAGCCGCGCTTCGGTCGGGGACGGGCGGAGCGCGGCGGGACGGTCCGCATGTGGTCGCGGACCCGTCCGAGCACGTCGGCGAGGGCGTGGACGTCGTCGGCCGACAGCGGCTCGAGGAACAGCTGCCGGAGCACCTCGACGTGGCCGGGGAAGACCCGGCCGAGCACGTCGCGCCCGGCGTCGGTGAGCGCGACCGTCGTGCTCCGCTCGTCCTCGGTCGAGGGGGCGCGCACGACGAGCCCGTCGCGCTCGAGGAGTCCGACCTGGTAGGTCAGGCCGCTCCGGCTGTAGACGACGCCGTCGGCGAGGTCGGTCATGCGCAGGCTGCCGTCGGGGGCGTCGCCCAGGGTCGCGAGCAGCTGGAACTGCACGTAGCTCAGGCCGCCGGCGTCCTTGAGCTGCTGCTCGACGGTGTGCCGGAGCAGGCTGCTGACCTCGATGAGCGAGAAGTACGCGCCGAGCTCGGCGGGGTCGAGCGGCGGGACGGGAGCGGGCACCCATCCATCCTAGGTGTTGCGAAGTCGAAGCACTGCCCGGACTGCACGCGAGCGAGCGGTCGACTACCCTTGGATGCACGACGGGCCGGTTCCCGGGACGTCGCCAGCCGAAGGCCCCGCTCGCGGGGCCTTCGTTCTGCCCGGGTCGTCCCGCTCACGGCACCCAGGTCTGCTCGTGTGCCACTGCGGGCGCGATCGCTGCCCACTGCCGGGCCAGCGTCCGGCGGGCGGCGGGGTGCGGGTTGTGGATGCGCTGACGTCGGAAGTGGACGTACACGGCGAGGTCGACGACCTGCAGCCCGTCCGAGAACCGGGAGCAGGCGAAGTTGATCGGCGAGGAGATGTGCCGGAGCATCGACGATCCGGCGCCGCCCGTCCCGAACTCCTGGTACCCGGCGAAGGCGCGTTGGTGTTCTGCCTGTGTCGCGATCTCGTCCGCGACCACGATCGCCTGCTCCTCGTCGCCGTGCGCGGCGGTGTACTGGTCGATCTGTTCGAGGACGTGACCGAAGACGACGGCGTGCGGAGGCGCCGGGTACCGGAATCGCGCATGGAGTCGAGCCACGTCGACGCCGCGGAAGAGGTACCGGACGCCACAGTCCCGGGCGGCGTCGAGGACGGCGAGTGAGACGCCGGCGGCTTCGCGGTGCTTGCCGCGCAGTGGCGACCACGGGCCGCTGCCGCCCATGAGCTCGTGCCCGTGGAACTCGATCTCGGGATCGGTCCCGTGTTCACGAGCAGTTCGCTGCCGGACCGCCGCGAGACGCGATGAGACCGCTTCCCACCCCTCCAGCGTCGCGATCGCGGCACCGATGAAGTAGCGGTCGCGGTCGTACGATTCATCGACGTAGGCGACGAGCATCCCGTCAGCCTCGCACGGGGCGGAGTCGCCCGGAGGGACCTGTGGATGCGCGACGGGTGGCAACGCAGCCACGGGGCTGAACGGTCTCTGATGCGGAGCGGGGCCGGCACGCCGGGCGGTCGGACGATCCCCTGGGACGATGGACGGATGAGCACCGACCCCGAGCGCCGCCGCAGGAGGGCCGACGTCGTCGGCATCCTCGAGCCGAACCCCCGTCCGCTGTCGACGATCGCGATCGCCGTCGTCGCCGTGCTCGTGCTCACCGTGGTCGGGTTCTTCCTCGGCACGGTCGACCTGGGGCTCGCGAAGGCGTTCAACACACTGCACGTCGGCGCCCTCGGGGCGTTCACCACGGCGGTCTACCACGTCATCAGTCCGGTGCCGGCGATCGCGATCACGTTCGTCGTCGCGGGGATCATCTGGTGGCGGGCACGCGACGTCCGCCCTGCGCTCGGCTTCGGCATGACGATCGCGATCACCTGGCTGCCGTCGGCGGCGGTGAAGGAGCTCGTGCACCGGGCCCGGCCGGACGTCGCACTGCTGCCGCACCCGTTCCCCGTGCAGCCGGACCCCGGCTACCCGAGCGGGCACACCGTGTACATCACCGCGTTCGTCATCGCCCTGGTCTGGGTCGTCCGCGAGACGCGGTGGCACCAGGTGGCACGGGTCGTCGGCGTCGTCGCGATCGTGGTCGTCTTCCTGTCGGTGTCGATCGACGCCGTGCACTACCCGACCGACGCGGCCGCGTCGATCCTCTGGGCGGTCGCCGTGGCACCGGCCGCGCGCGTGGTGTGGGTGGACTGGGCGATGCCGCGCATCCCGGTCCTCCGGCCGCGCGACGGAGCGGCCGTCCCGCTGCGCGTCCGTCGCTGAGGAACCTGCGCGCAGCCGCGCCGACGGCGTCCTACGCCCGGCTGCGCCGCGCCACGACGAGCGCGACGACGGCGACGACCGCGGCGGCGAGCATGACGATCGCGAGCGGTGCCGCCGTGCCCTCGCCGCCGATGCTCACGAGGGGTGACACGAGCGCCGCGAGCCCGAACTGCAGCGCTCCGAGCACGGCGGAGGCGCTCCCGGCCACGCCGGGCACCGCGCCGAGCGCCATCGCCGTGGCGTTGCCGAGCACGAGGCCCAGCGAACCGACGGCGGTGAACAGCGGGACGGCGAGCCAGAGGACCGGCGCACCGGTGACGACGAGCAGCGCGAACGCGACGGTCGACGCCGTCACCAGGACGATCCCGAGGGTCAGGACACCCTCGACGGAGCGGGTCGCGGTGAGCTTCGCGGACAGGATGCTGACGCCCATCAGCGCGAGCGCGTTCAGGCCGAAGGCGAGTCCGTAGCCGACCGTGTCGAGGCCGAGCATGCCCTGGTACAGGAAGGGCGACGCCGAGATGTACGCCATCATCACCGCGAACGCGAAGCCGAACACTGCGGTCCAGCCGACGAACGTCCGCGAGCGCAGCGCTCGGAGCGGAGAACCGGAGGCGGTGCGTTCGGCCCGCAGCGCGTCGCGACGGGCGCGCAGGTGCGTCTCGCGGACCACCGCCAGCACGGACACGAGCATCACGACCGACAGGCCGAGGACGATCGCGAGCAGCCCGCGCCACCCGATCGGGCCGGTGAGCAACCCGCCGAGCAGCGGTGCGACCACCGGGGCGACCCCGCCGACGATCATCATGAGCGAGAACGCCCGGGCCGCGGGCCTGCCGGTCGCGAGGTCCGAGATGACGGCGCGTCCGATCACCATGCCGGCCGCGCCGCCGAGGCCCTGCAGCAGGCGTGCCACGACGAGCACGCCGACGTTGGGTGCCAGCACCGCGGCCGCGCTCGCGAGCACGCACAGCGCGGCACCCGCGAGCAGCGGCGGCACGCGGCCGAAGCGGTCGGACAGCGGCCCGAAGACGAGCTGCCCCGCGGTCACGCCGACCAGGAAGGCGGTCAGGGTCAGCTGCACGGTGGTCGCGGACGCCGAGAGCTCGGTCGTCATCTGCGGGAACGCCGGCAGGTAGAGGTCGGTCGCGAACGGCGCGACCGCGCTGAGCAGGCCGAGCACGAGCAGGAGCGGCGTCGTGATGCCCGTCGGCCGGGTGGAGGGGTTCGCCGTCGCGGCGCGGATGGATCCGGTGTCGGTCGTCATGGTTATGAAACCATAACTCATCCGTCGGCAGCGGTACAGTGACGGCATGGCACCAGCGGTCTCCGACGACGCCCTCGCCGAGTTCGCCGACGTCGTCCTGCGCATCGGCCGCGAGGTCGACCCGCACGGCCCGCACGCCCCCGACATCGTGCCGCTCACCGGGACCGAGGCGCTCGTGATGCGCTGGGTGCACCGGAACCCCGGCGCCTCGCCGAGCGCTGTGGCCGACGCCACCGCACTCCAGCGCAGCAACTGCAGCGTCGCGCTCCGCTCGCTCGTCGCGAAGGGCATGGTCGAGCGCCGCACCGACCCGGACGACGCCCGCACGGTGCAGCTGCACGCCACGTCCCGCGCGAACGAGAGCATCGAGCGGCTGCACGCGCACTGGGCCGGGCGGCTCCGTGCCGCCCTCGCGGGCGACGAGGAGGGGCTCGCCGCAGCGGCGACCCTGCTGGCGCGCATCGACGACGGCCTGCGCCGACGGGACTGACGGCGGACGGGAGGCGCGTGGCGGGACCGGCACGCGCCTCCCGTCCGCCTCCCGGTCACGCTTGCTACCCTGGTCGGGCACCACCAGTACGCAGTGTGTACCTACCGGCCGTCGGCACCCCCGGCGGATCAACGGCGGCACCCCGACGGGCCCGTCGACCGACCAGGCCGGGCCCCAGAAGGCACACCCCTCATGCTCCACGAACGTCGCGCCGACGCGTCCCTCGTCTCCCTCGCCGGTCGGTGGTACTTCCCGATCGCGTTCATCGCCCGGCTGCCCTTCGCGATGATGGTCGTCGGCGTCCTCACCCTCGTCGTCGCCTCCCGTGACTCCGTCGCGCTGGGCGGCATCAACTCCGCGTCCGTCGGCATCGGCTCGGCGGTCTTCGGCCCGCTCGTCGGCGCCGCCGCCGACCGCTTCGGCCAGCGGGCCGTGCTCGTGCCCGTCGGACTCGCGAACGCCGTCCTCCTCGGCGTCCTGCCCCTCGTCGTCGCGGGGACCGCGCCCGACCTCGCGGTCCTCGCGATGTCGTTCTGCATCGGCGCGACCGCCCCGCAGGTCGCCCCGATGTCCCGGACGCGACTCGTCGCGCTCATCCGACGCCACACCTCGCCCGCCCGTCGCGACAGGGTCTTCAGCGTCACGATGGCCTACGAGTCCGCCGCCGACGAGACCGTGTTCATCATCGGCCCGTTCCTGGTCGGCCTGCTCGCGAGTGCGATCGCGCCGTGGGTGGCCGTCGCGGGGGCCGCCGCGCTGACGCTCGTGTTCGTCACCGCCTTCGCGCTGCACCCCACCGGCAGGCTCGTCGTCGGTGGGCCGGCGCAGGAGACCCGGGCGCCCGCCCGGCAGCTCCTCCGCCCCCGGTTGCTCGTCGTGGTCGTCGGCATCCTCGGCGTCGGTCTGTTCTTCGGCTCGACGCTGACCTCGCTGACCGCCTTCGTGGAAGGTCACGGCGAGGCGTCCCAGGCGGGCCTGCTCTACGGCGTCATGGGCATCGGCTCCGCGGCGCTCGCGCTCGGCTCGGCGGCCTTCCCGCGGTCCTTCGGGGTCACGTGGCGCTGGCTCGTGTTCGGCCTCGTGCTGCTCGGCGGGGCGATCGCGTTCAGCCGTGCCGACTCGATCGGGTCCGTCGTGCTCGTCCTCGGGATCCTGGGGATCGGCATCGGCCCGACGCTCGTCGCGCAGTACAGCCTCGGGTCGGACCGCTCCCCGGTCGGCCGCTCGGCGACGACGATGACGATCCTCGGTTCGGCGGTCATCGTCGGGCAGTCGGTCGCGTCCGCGGTCGTCGGCGAGGTCGCCGAGCGGGCGGGGACGGGCGCCGCGATGCTCTTCCCGGCGTTCGCGGCGGGGCTGGTGGTGCTCGCCGCCGTGGCCGACCTGCTGCTCGCGCGGCGGGACACCCGCTCGCCGGCGCCCGAGCCGTCCGAGGCCGCCGCGGCGGGCTGAGTCGGACCTCGGGGTCAGTCCTCGGTGTCGTCCACGAGCAGGTCCTCGTGCCGGTAGTCGTTCGACCGCAGACCGGCGCGCGCGATCATGTGCGTCGACACCGGCACCAGGAACAGCTGGAACACGAGGACCGGCACGACGACCCAGAACGCCGTCCACGTCCACACCGCGACGACGACCGCCGCGAGGGCGAGCGCCAACCCCAGGACCTGCGGCTTCGCCATCGCGTGCAGGCGCACGAGCGGGTCGGGGAACCGCACGATGCCGATCGCCGCGGCCAGCGAGAGCGCGGAGGCGACCAGCAGCAGCGCGAGGGCGATCCAGGCGCGGACACCGGCCCCGTCGACGAAGGACTCCAGGATCGCGATCACTTCGACTCCTCCTCCACGGCGTGCTCCGGCGTGGTCGCGTCGGTGCCCTCGTCGGACGGGTCCGAGGACGGCGTCACGATCCGGGCGACGGCGATCGTGG
Organism: Curtobacterium sp. ME26; assembly: GCF_903970945.1. NCBI lineage: Bacteria > Bacillati > Actinomycetota > Actinomycetes > Micrococcales > Microbacteriaceae > Curtobacterium > Curtobacterium sp. ME26. The sequence continues at coordinate 53,149 of NZ_CAJCKG010000021.1, read as the reverse complement.
CGAACACGCTCGTCGCCGCGATCACCACGAGCACGGGGACGGCGGTCAGGTCCTGCCGGACGACCATCGCCGCGGCGATCACCACGAGCGCGGTGGTCAGCACGATGTCCGAGCCGATCATGCGGTCGAGGATGGTCGGACCGCGGACGATCCGGCCGACGGCCAGGGCGAGGGTCGCCCCGAGCAGGGCGAGCACGAGCAGGACGCCGATGCCCATGACGACCACGGCGGCGCTCACCGGGTCACCGCCGGCAGCGGCTCGGCGAGTTCGGACACGTCCTGCTTCGACCCGATGGCGCGGATGACGAGCTCCTCGATGCGGTGGGCCTCGTGCGCGGCGGCCTCGACCTGCTCGGTGTGCTCGGTGTCGAGCACGTGCAGCAGCAGGCGACGGCGCGGCAGGTCGACGTCGGCGACGAACGACCCGGGCACGAGGGAGATCGCCAGGGTGGCGAGCGTGAAGGTCATCTCGGACGTGGTGTGCATCTGCACGAGCACGATCGAGCTGCGGCGGACACCGCGCGGACGCACGGCGACCCAGGCGACCCGGAAGGACGCCACGACGACGAGCCCCGCCCAGACCACGAGGAACCAGAGCAGCCGCGGCACCGACAGGCGCTTCGAGAGCGGGACCGGCGGGAGCGGCAGCAGCTGGGTCACGAGGAGTGCGACCACGACGCCGCACAGCAGCGTCAGCACGGTCCACGAACCCCAGAGCAGCGCCCACAGCACGGTCAGCCCGGCGACGAGCGGGACGTCGTAGCGCCACGCGAGCGCGATGCGGCGGGCGTTCGACGTGCGGCGGAGGTCGCTCATCGTGTACCTCCCAGGACGGCCTGCACGTAGCGGTCGGGTGACTCCAGCGACTCGGCGGCGCGGGTCGCGTACCCGTAGAGCGGTCCGGCGACGACGGTCAGGGCGACCGAACCGAGGACCGCCACCGTCGTGACCGCCACCAGCATGCGCGGCAGCGGCGCGTGCGCCGACGGCTCGACCGCGGCGGTCTGCCCGGTGGCCGGACTGGAGGCGCTGCTCGCGTGGGGTGCGTCGGTGACGGTGGTCGAGCCCCCCGGGTGGTACGCCTCGCCGGTCTCCTCGGACACGGTGAGGGGCGCCGGTTCCGGCGACCGCAGGTGCGCGTGCGGTTCCGCCGTGCTGGCGTGCGGTGCCGCCGCCTCGGCGGCCGGCTTCGGCCGCCAGAAGGCGGCGTCCCAGACGCGCATCAGCGCGTACAGGGTGAGGAGGCTCGTCACGACCCCGGCGCCGATCGTCACCCATGCCATGGGGGAGCCGTCCTCGGCTGCGGCCCGGAAGAGGCCGAGCTTGCCGATGAAGCCGGAGAACGGCGGGATGCCTCCGAGGTTGAACGCCGGCACGAGGTACAGCGCCGCGAGGAGTGGCGCGGCCTTGAGCAGGCCACCGAGCGACCGCGTCGAGGTGGTGCCGCCGATGCGCTCCATGACGCCGGACACCAGGAACAGCGTGGTCTGCACGACGATGTGGTGCACGGTGTAGAACACCGCTGCGGCGGTCCCCACGACCGAGCCGAGGCCGATGCCCATCACCATGAAGCCGATGTGGCTGATGAGGGTGAAGGACAGCAGTCGCTTGACGTCGGTCTGCGAGACGGCGCCGAGCACGCCGACGACCATCGTCAGGACCGCGACGACGAGCAGGACGTCGTTGAGCTGCGGCCCCGGGAAGATGATGGTCTCGAGCCGGATGATCGCGTAGATGCCGACCTTCGTCAGCAGGCCCGCGAACACCGCCGTGACCGGTGCCGGTGCGGTCGGGTACGAGTCCGGCAGCCAGAACGCCAGGGGGAACACGGCGGCCTTGATGCCGAAGCCGATGAGCAGCATCGTGTGGAGCAGGAGCTGCACGTGCTCCGGCAGACCGGCGACCCGCTCGGAGATCTGCGCGATGTTCACGGTTCCGGTCGCGCCGTAGACCAGGCCGATGGCGGCCAGGAAGATCGCCGACGCGATGAGGCTGGTGACGATGTACGTCGTGCCGGCCCGGACGCGCTGCTCGCTGCCGCCGAGGGTGATGAGCACGTAGCTCGCCACGAGCAGCATCTCGAACGCGACGTAGAGGTTGAAGAGGTCGCCGGCCATGAAGGCGTCGAGCACGCCGGCGGCGAGCACGAGGTACGTCGGGTAGAAGATCGTGACCGGGGCGTCCTCGTCGTCGGGCGCGAGGTCCTGGCCGATGGAGAACAGCAGGACGAGCAGGAGCACGCTCGCGCTGACGGTGAGGAGCAGGGCGCTCAGCCGGTCGACCACGAGCGAGATGCCGTACGGGGCCTGCCAACCGCCGACCTGCACGACGATCGTGCCGTGCTGGTCGACGAGCACCATGAGCGTCGCCGCGACGGCCACCGCGACGGCGAGGACCGCGACGGTGATCGCGCGCTGGAGCTTGCGATGGCGCAGGAGGCCGAGGGCGACGGCGGCCCCGAGCAGCGGGACCAGGACGAGGAGCGGGACGAGCCAGGTCATCGTGCGGCCTCCTCGCGCTGTGCGGCCTCGGGGTCGGTGTCGATCTCGGGGTCCTCGTCGGCCGGGTCGTCGCGGTCGCGGCCGATCGCGGCGTCCGCCTCGTCGACCTCGACCTCGTCGGCGCGGGAGAGCTTCCACGACCGATGGATGAGCGCGAGCAGGAAGGCGCTGACGGCGAAGGTGATGACGATGGCGGTCAGGGCGAACGCCTGCGGCAGCGGGTCGGTGATCCCCTCGGCGGACTTGCCGACCGGGGGCTTGCCGGCGGCGCCGGTCATGATGAGCAGGAGCAGGTTGAGCGCGTTGCCGAGCAGCAGGAAGCCGAGCAGCATGCGGGTCAGGGACCGTTCGAGCAGCAGGTACACCCCGCACGAGAACAGCACCGCCATCGCGATGACGAGGACCAGCGTGATGGTCATGTGGCACTCCCTTCCGGGGTGGTGGCTGCGACGTTGTCGGCGGGGTCGCCCTCGGTGGTGTCCGCGACCGGGGCACGCGAGTCCTCGAGGCGCTGCCGGTCGACCTCGGCGCCCAGGCTCCGGAGCACGTCGAGCACGAGCCCGACGACGACCAGGTACACCCCGATGTCGAAGAAGGTGGCGGTGACGAACTCGACGTGGCCGAGGACGGGGACGGTCGCCTCGAAGAACTCGGAGTAGAGCGCCTCCTTGCCGAAGAACAGCGGCACGATGGCGGTGGTCGCGGCGACCGCGACGCCGAGCCCGAGCAGGCGACCGGCGCGCACCGGGGCAGCGGCACCGAGCTCGGCGGGGCCGCCGGCCAGGTAGCGGGCGGCGAGGGCGATGCCGGCGACCAGTCCGCCGGCGAACCCGCCGCCGGCCGCGTTGTGCCCGGCGAACAGCAGGTAGAGCGAGAGCACCACGAGGCCGTGGAACAGCAGCCGCACGACGACGTCGAGCAGTGCGGAGCGCCCGGTCGGGATCGCGGCGCTCGTCGGCAGCCATGCGCGGGGCTCGCCGTCGGGGCGGTGCTTGTCCTCGGCCACGCTGGCGGGCATGTCCCGCAGGCGGGGGAGCGTGTCCTCGCGCGAGTCGAGGAAGATCAGGCTCGCGACACCGGTGGCCGCGGCGACGACGACCGTCAGCTCGCCGAGGGTGTCCCAGCCGCGCAGGTCGACGAGCGCGACGTTCACGACGTTCAGACCGTGGCCGAACGAACTCGTCAGCGCGGGCAGGTCCGGCCAGATCGGTGCGGCGTTCCGTGCGGAGGCGGCGACGATCACGACGATCGCCAGGGTCACGCCGGCCAGCGCGGCGAACAGCGCACGCGCGATCCGGAAGCGCGAGGGGTTCGCCGTCGCGATCCGCGGGGGGAGCCGCCGGAGCACGAGCACGAAGGCGATGAGCGTGACGGTCTCGACGACGAGCTGCGTGAGCGCGAGGTCGACCGCGCCGTGCAGGACGAACAGCACGGACATGCCGTAGCCGGTCACCCCGACGAGGACGGCGGCGGCGAACCGGGTCTTGGCGGTGAGCACCGCGATCGCGGCGACCGCCATGACGACCACGACCGGTACCTGGCCCCACGAGTCGGCGAACCGGACGTGGAACTCCCACGGCCCGCCGAGCACGAGGTTGGCGAGGGCCCCGGCGACGAACACCGAGAGGATCACGGTCAGGTAGTAGGGGAGCGATCCGCGCTGCACGCCCGCGGTCAGGCCGGTGGCGACGCGGTCGAGCCCGCGCATGATCGCGCGGTAGGTGCCGGAGGCGCTCGGCGAGCCGGCGAGGCGGTGCTGCAGGGCCTCGACGGGGCGCCGGAGCAGGAACAGGGCGACGCCGCCGACGAGTGTGATCGCGGACAGGCCGAGCGCCGGCTCGAGGCCGTGCCAGAGCGCGAGGTGCGGGACCTCGCCCTCGGGGAGCGCCGCCGCGGTGGCCGCGGGCTCGATGCCGTGCGCGACGACCGGGGTGAGGAGTCCGAGTGCGAGGCCCGTGACCGCGAGGACCGACGGCACGACGCCGAGACCGTGCAGCCCGTGCGGCGCGGTCTCCTGCACGCCGGGCTTCCGGGCGAAGGCGCCCCAGAGGAAGCGGAGTGAGTACGCGACGGTGAGGAGCGAGCCGAGCGTGACGCCGACGAGCGCGACGCATGCCCACCCGGCCTGCGGTCCGTGCAGCTCCTCGACGAAGCCGGTCAGCACGGCCTCCTTCGCGACGAACCCGATGGTCGGCGGGATCCCCGCCATCGAGGCCAGCGCGAGGACGGCCACCACCACGAGCCACGGCATCCGACGTCCGAGACCGCTCAGCCTGCCGAGGTCACGGGTGCCGGTGACGTGGTCGATCGATCCCACGACCAGGAAGAGCGTCGACTTGAACGTGGCGTGTGCGACGAGCAGCGCCACGCCGCCCAGCGCCACGGCGGGGGCGCCCCAGCCGGCGGCGAGCACGAGGAAGCCGAGCTGCGCGACGGTGCCGTAGGCGAGCAGGAGCTTGAGGTCGGTCTGCCGGAGCGCGCGGTACCCGCCGACGAGCATGCCGGCCACCCCGAGCACCGTGACCGTCTCGCGCCAGCCGGTCATCAGCGCGAACGCGGGGGCGAGGCGCGCGACGAGGTAGATGCCGGCCTTCACCATCGCGGCGGCGTGCAGGTACGCGCTGACCGGGGTCGGTGCCGCCATGGCGGCCGGGAGCCAGAAGTGGAAGGGGACGATCGCCGACTTCGTCAGGGCGCCGAGCAGCACGAGCACGACGGACACCGGCACGAGCGGACCCGGACGGTCGACCAGCTCCGGAGCCTGCGCGATGATGCCGGACAGGCTCGTGGTGCCCGCGGTGACCGAGAGCGCGACGAGGCCCGCGAGCATCGCCAGACCGCCGGCGGTGGTGACGACGAGCGCCTGCATCGCGGCCGCCCGACTGGCCCGCTTCGCGGCGTCGTGGCCGATGAGCAGGTACGAGAAGACCGTCGTGGCCTCCCACAGCACGAAGAGCACGATGACGTCGTCGGCGACCACCAGCCCGTACATCGACCCGGCGAAGGCGGTGAGGACGCCGGCGAACCGGCCGAGTCCCGGCTCGTCGCGGCCGAAGTACGACGCGCAGTAGACGAGCACGAGGGCACCGACGACCGAGACCACGAGGGCGAGGACCCACGACAGGGCGTCCATCCGCAGCGACAGCGCGAGGTCGAGCTGCGGGATCCACTGCCATTGGCTCGTCACCCCGCCGTGCAGGGCCCGGTCCGTCTGGGCGATCGTCAGCACCGCGGCGGCGGCGGGAGCGAGCGCGGCCACGTAGAACACGCGGCGGCCGATCAGGGGGGTCAGGGCGGGGACGATCAGGGCGACGATCGCGAACGCGATGAGGACGGAGACCATCGGGCACCTCCTCGGGGTCGGGCAGCAGTCCGGCTCACTGGGTCCTCACAGCTTACGGAACGCCGGATGGCAACTTCCTGAACGGCCGGACAGTCCCGAGGTCAGCGCCCGTACGCCCGCGCCGGGATCTGCGTCGCCAGCTTCCCGCCCGACACGTCGACGAGCGTGCCGGTGATGTAGCCCGCGGCGTCGCTCGCCAGGAACACGAGCAGGTCGGCGACGTCGTCCGGGGTCTCCCACCGGCGCAGCGACAGCGTGTCGAGCAGTCGGTCCTGCTCGGCGGTCGGCATCTCGGCGAAGCCGTTCATCGTCGTCGGGACCATCCCGGGGGCGTAGGCGTTGACGGTGATGCCCCACGGGCCGAGCTCGGACGCGAGCACGCGCGTGAACGCCACGACCGCCGACTTCGACGCCGCGTACGCCGCACTGCCGACGCTCGGCACGATCGCCGCGAAGGACGCCGCGTTGACGATGCGTCCGCGCCCCGCCGCCTGCATCACGGGCGCCACCGCCTGGCTGACGAGGAACGTGCCGCCCAGGTTGACGTCCATGCACCGGCGCCAGGCGTCCCAGTCCAGCTCCGCGACGGTCCCGGTGACGTTGATGCCGGCGTTGTTGACGAGTACGTCGATCGTGCCGTGCCGGGCGACGACCTCGTCGATCGCGGCGCTGACCGACGCCGGGTCGGCCACGTTGCACACCACCTCGTCGACGCCGGGGGATGCCGCATCGTCGAAGGCGAGGTCGAGGGCGACCACGCGGCAGCCCTCGGCGACGAAGCGTGCGGCGAGGGTCCGGCCGATGCCGCGGGCGGCTCCGGTCACGACGACCACGCGGTCGGTCAGGTCGAGGTGCATCGTCGCTCCCGTTCACCGGGCCGGTTCGTCGGTCCCGTTCTCCGGAGGCCGGGTGCCGTGGGCGCCCGTGCCTCGAATGGTCATACTATTCGAGCATGACGGCGAAGGTGCTCTGGACCACGGGTGGCGGCAGCGGGATGGGTGCGGCCAGCGCGCTCGCCGCGGCCCGGGACGGCTGGACGGTCGTGCTCAGCGGCCGTCGCCCCGACCGGCTCGAGCAGGTCGCCGACGCCGTGCGTGCCGCCGGCGGGAACGCGGCGGTGCTGCCGCTCGACGTCACCGACGCCGACGCCGTGGTGGCCGCCCGGGACCGGGTGCTCGAACACCACGGGCGGATCGACGGCCTCGTGCTGGCCGCGGGCCTGAACACCCCGGCCCGGCGGTGGGCCGACCAGTCGCTCGCCGACGTCCGCGCGGTCCTCGACACGAACACCACCGCGGTCGTGACCGTCGTCGACGCCGCGCTGCCCGCGCTCCGGGCGTCCGGCGGTGTCGTCGTCGTGGTGTCCTCCTACGCCGGGTGGTCCTTCCAGCCGGGCGCCGGTGTGGCGTACTCGGCGAGCAAGACCGCGCTCGGGTCGATCGTCCGGACGCTCAACCAGCAGGAGGCCGAGCACGGCGTCCGTGCGACGCACCTCTGCCCGGGCGACGTGGCGACCGACTTCCTCGACCAGCGCCCCGAGGTCCCCGACGCAGCGGCGCGGCAGCGCATGCTCCAACCGGAGGACGTCGGCCGGACCGTCGCGTTCGTGCTGGGGTCGCCGGCGCACGTGCGGATCGACGAACTCGTGCTCTCACCCGTCTCGCAGCGGTGACGAGCACCTACGACCGGGTCCTCGACGCGATCGGCACGGCGGTCGTCTCCGGGGAGTTCGCCCGCGGGAGCCGACGCAGCACGGACGAGCTGGTCGCCTGGACCGGTGCGAGCCGCAGCATCGTCCGCGAGGCCGTCCGGGTCCTGGTCTCCCTCGGGCTGCTGCACGCCGGTCGTCGGGTCGGCATCACCGTCCTCGGTGCCGTGGAGTGGGACGTCCTCGACCCGCGGGTGGTGCGGTGGCGGCTGCAGGGCCCGGACCGCGAGCGGGCATCGGCCGAGCTGCGCGAGCTCCGCGCCGCCGTGGAACCGCTCGCGGCCGCCGCGGCGGCCCGACGCGCGTCGCTCGACGAGTGCGCGGCCGGACGGGAGGCGCTGCTCGCCACCGCGGACGAGCTCGCCGCCGCCGCGACCCAGGACCGCCGCCTCGACTTCACGAGCGCGGACGTCCGGTTCCACACCCGCGTGCTCGACCTGTCCGGCAACGTCCTCTACCGCCGGCTCCACCGGGTCGTCGGCGAGGCCCTCCGGGAGCGCGGGAGCATCCGCCCTGACCGCCACGACGTCGGGCTCCACCTCGCGCTCGCGCGCGCGGTCGCCGCGGGGGACGCGGACGGCGCAAACGACACGATGCGCGAGATCGTGCACCGGACGGAGCACGGACCCCGCACCGACCTGGGATGATGGGTGCCGGCGTGCCTCCCCGCGCCCGTGGAGGTGGACCGGTGGACGCAGCGCAGGACGTGGTGGTCCAGCTCGTCGGCACCCCCTGGGCGTTCCTCGCCGTCGGCCTCGTGCTCGCCGTCGGCAGTGTCGCGGTGTTCCTGCCGAGCCAGGCGATGGTCGTCGCGATCGGCACCCTGCTCGTCGGGGGCGACGGTGGTCTGTTGCCCGTGCTGTTCCTCGTCGTCGCCGCGACGGTCGGCATGGTGCTCGGCGACCTCGTGCTCTGGCGCCTGGCCCGTTCGGTCGACCTCGGCTCCCGGTCCTGGTTCACGCGACCGAAGATCCGGAAGGCCCGCGAGGCCATCGACGGTCGCTACCGCAAGGCTCCCGGCCGGATCGCGGTCCTCGGCCGCTTCATCCCGATGGGCCGACTGACGACGAACCTCGTCGGTGCCGACAGCGGCCTCGATCTCCGCCGGTTCCTGCTGAGCTGCGCGCTCGCCGACGTCGTCTGGGCCGCGTACTGCGTCGGGATCGCCGCCGCCACCGGGCACTGGAGCCGCGAGCAGCCGTTCCTCGTCACGACGCTCGCGGTCGTGGCGTCGATCCTGCTCGGTCTCGCGATCTCGGCGATCGAGAAGGCCGTGCACCGACGCAGCGAGGCCGCTGCCGCAGCCTGACCCCGCTCGCCGTTCGAAGGAGAACCCGTGCAGCTGACCGACCTCGTCCCCGACCCGGGCGCCCTCGACCGGATCGCGACCGGCAGCACGTGGGCCGAGGGGCCGTGCTGGATCCCGTCCTCGAGCACGCTCCGGTGGTCGGACATCCCGGGTGACCGCATCCTCCAGTGGCACCAGGACACCGGCAAGACCTCGACGTACGCCGCCGGGGTCGAGTTCACGAACGGCCGCACCCGCGACCGCGACGGGTCGGTCGTGCAGTGCTCGCACGGACGCCGACGGGTCGAGCGCGACCGCGACGGGGTCGTCACGCCGATCGTCGACGGGTGGGGCGGTGGCCGGCTGAACTCCCCGAACGACGTCGTCGTCGCGGGGGACGGCGGCATCTGGTTCACCGATCCCGCCTACGGCATCACGCAGCCGCGCGAGGGCCACCCCGGCGAGCGGGAGTACGGCGACCACTGGGTGTTCCGGTGCGGTCCCGACGGCGAGGACCTCCGCCCGGTCGTCCTCGACGTCGACGAGCCGAACGGGCTGGCGTTCTCGCCGGACGAGCGCGTGCTCTACGTCGCGAGCTCGTCGTCCGACGAGCCGGTCGTCCGGGCGTACGACGTCGACGGCGCCCGGGTGAAGAACGGCCGGGTCGTCGTCCGGCTCGGTGCGGGCGAGGGCGTGCCGGACGGCATCCGCGTGGACGAGCACGGCAACGTCTGGTCCTCCACACACCGCGGTGTCTCGGTCTTCACCCCGGACGGCACCCGCATCGGCGACGTCCCCGTGCCCGAGGTGGTCGCCAACCTCTGCTTCGGCGGCGACGACGGCACGACCCTGTTCGTCACGGCGACGACGTCGGTGTACCGCATCGCGACGACGACCCGGGACGCCGCTGCCGTATCCTGACCCGGCCATGCAGTGCGACTACTTCGACCGCGGGGTGTGCCGGTCCTGCACCCTGATGGGCCAGCCCTACGCCGACCAGGTGCTCGACAAGGAGATCCGCACGCGCGAACTCCTGCGCGACGCGGTCGAGGCGTCCGGGGGGCCGGGGGCCGTCGAGTGGCTCCCGGCGATCACCAGCCCCGAATCCGGCTACCGGAACAAGGCGAAGATGGTCGTCGGTGGGACCGTGCAGCGGCCGACGGTGGGCATCCTCGACCACCGGCAGCGCGGGGTGGACCTGCGGCACTGCGGGATCTGCACGCCGGGCATCCGGCGCGCGCTGCCGATCCTGGCGGACTTCGTCGCCGACGCCGGGCTCATCCCCTACGACGTGGCCGCCCGCCGTGGCGAGCTGAAGTTCGTGCTCGTGACGGAGTCGCCCGACGGTGACCTGATGGTGCGCTTCGTGCTGCGCTCGGAGGGCCAGCTGCCCCGGCTCCGTGAGCACCTCGGTGCCCTGCGGCGGATGCTGCCGGAGGCCGTCGTGGTGACCGCGAACCTGCTGCCCGAGCACAAGGCCGTCACCGAGGGGGACCGCGAGGTTGTGCTCACGGAGCAGGAGACGCTGCCGATGCGCTTCGACGCGGTCACCATGCACCTGCGCCCGCAGAGCTTCTTCCAGACGAACACGGCCGTGGCCGCCCAGCTCTACGACCAGGCGTCCGCGTGGATCGACGAGGTCGCGCCCGCGTCGATGTGGGACCTGTACTGCGGCGTCGGCGGGTTCGCCCTGCACGCCGCTCGACCCGACCGCGCGGTCACGGGCATCGAGACGAGTCGTGAGGCGATCCGGTCCGCGAAGCAGTCGGCGCGTGAGGCCGGCCTGACCGACGTCCGCTTCGCCGCCGACGACGCCACCGAGCACGCGCTCCGTGCACGCCCCGACGCCGTGCCGGGACTCGTCGTGGTGAACCCGCCGCGACGGGGCATCGGCGAGACGCTCGCGGGCTGGCTGGAGGACTCCTCGGTCGAGCACGTCGTCTACTCGAGCTGCAACCCGGTGACGCTCGCGAAGGACCTCGCCCGCATGCCCTCGCTGCGCCTGCGGCGCGCGCGCGTGCTCGACATGTTCCCGCAGACCGGCCACCTGGAAGCCGTGACGCTGCTGTCCAGGGCGTGAACAGGCGGCGACCAGGAGGCGGACGGGAGGCTCCCGGCCAGGCCGCCACGGGCCTCCCGTCCGCCGCATTGCCAGGGAACTGCCAAGGTCGCGTACCCGGGTACGTCCCGATCGCCGCAGCCGTACCGATGCGGACGTACAGGAACACCGTCGGGGTACATAGCATCTACCGGTAGAACCCATTGTCTCGGTTTGATAACAGTGACGAATTTCCTATGGTTGCCGACCAGACGCCGCCGGCACCAGTCCACTGCCCCCGGAGGCGCACCCCACAACTCGACCGCGATCGGTCGGGACGGGCAGTGGCGACCGAGACCGCTCCGGCGGTCCGTCGGTCAGTGGTCCCGGTGGAGCGATCAACCATGAAGAAGCTTTCCCGTACCCGCACCATCGTCGGTGGCCTGGCCTTCGCCGGCATCGCCGCGACCGGTGTCGGCCTCGCGGCAGCGCCCGCGAACGCAGCGTCCGGCTCGACCTGGGACGCCCTCGCGCAGTGCGAGTCCGGCGGCAACTGGGCCATCAACACCGGCAACGGCTACTACGGCGGCCTGCAGTTCAACCTCGGCACCTGGCAGGCCAACGGCGGCGCGGGCAACCCCGCCTCGGCGAGCCGCACGACCCAGATCGCCGTGGCCGAGCGCGTCCTCGCGTCCCAGGGTTGGGGCGCATGGCCCGCCTGCTCCGCGAAGCTCGGCCTGAGCGGTACCGCCGGAGCCGCCCCGCAGGCTGCTGCGCCGCAGCAGGCCGCACCCCAGCAGGCCGCGCCGCAGCAGCAGGCCGCCCCGCAGCAGGCCGCTCCCCAGCGTCAGGCCGCGCCGCAGCAGCAGGCCGCCCCGAAGGCGACCACCCCGGCCGCGCCCGCGGTCTCCGCGCCGAGCAAGCCGGCCGCCGTGCCGACCAGCGGCAAGACCTACACGATCAAGTCGGGCGACACGCTCGACAAGATCGCGACGCAGCTGGGCATCGACGGTGGCTACATGAAGCTGTGGGCCGCGAACACGTCGACCGTGGACGACGCGAACCTGATCTACGCCGGCCAGGAGCTCCAGCTCCCGGCCTGATCGACCTCCCGATCCAGCACGAGGCCCCGTGGCACGACGCCACGGGGTCTCGTGCGTCGTGGCGCCGCTCGCGCGTCATCGCCCGTGCGAATCGACCCACCGCTGGAGGTCGTCGGACCGCAGGGACTGCGAGAGTGCACGACGCTCGAGTTCGTTGAGCCGGACGAAGGACTGTCCGTCCGGTGACGTCCCGCTCCCGTCGATCGGCATCGTGACCGTGACGAGGTCGTCCGCGTCGAGGTGCCGGAGCGACCACCCGACGCGCGCGATCGTCGGGACGTCGAGGCCCGGGTCGACCGCGAGGTGTTCGCTCGTCGCGGTCACGAGGTCCCCGATCCGTCCGGGATCCGTCAGGGTGCCCCGGGACAGCGCCTGCTGGAACACCCCCCGCAGGAACGCCTGCTGGTTGCGCACACGCGCCTGGTCGCCGTCGGAGAAGGCGTACCGTTCGCGCACGAAGGCCAGCGCCTGCTGGCCGTCGAGGTGGTTCGGTCCCTGCGTGAAGTGGTGACCCCGCGCCGTGAAGTCGGTGGAGGACTGCACCGTGACGCCGCCGAGGGCGTCCGTCATGCTGGCGAACCCGGCGAAGTCGATCTCGGCGACGTGGTCGATCCGCACGTCGAGCAGCTGCTCGACGGTCTGCACGGTCAGGGGGATGCCGCCCCAGGAGTACGCCGCGTTGATCTTCGCGGTGCCGTGCCCCGGGATCTCCACCCACGAGTCGCGCATGATCGACACGAGGTAGACGTGGCGACGGTCCGCGGGGACGTGCGCGAGCATCAGGGTGTCCGACCGTCCGCCGGCCGTGTGGTCGCCGTCCGGGTCGAGGGCGGCCCGCGAGTCCGACCCGATGAGCAGGATGTCCTCGGCGCTCCCGGTGGGCGACGGACGCGCCCCGGTGGGGAACGGTTCGGTCAGGACCTCGGTGTGCTCGTCGAAGCTCCGGGCGAGACCGCCCACGAAGGTCGCCGCCACGACCGCGACGACCGTGGCGATGCCGAGGAGCGACCCGACCGTGGCGATCAGTGCGACGAGGACCGGACGCCGTCGCCGCTGCCGTCGCACGGGCGCGGCTGTTGCGGCCGCTGCTCGGTCGGCGCGACGTTCGGGCATGCGTGACTCCTGCCGGTCGGGTCGGCCCTGCGCCGACCCGAGCAGCCTACTACATGCAGTATTTCAGACGCTACTGTTGTGCAGGAGGGCGGTGAGCCGCTTCCGCAGACCCTCGTCCTCGGGCAGGACCTCGCGCTCGATGTGCTGCGCGGTCTCCCATGCGCGCCGGCCGTCCGCGGTGACCGAGACCACCCGCCGACGACGGTCCTCCGGGTGTGCGGTGCGGGCCACGAGGCCGTCGCGTTCGGCCCGTTCGAGCGTCCGTGACATCGTCTGGGGCTGCACGCGCGCGGTCCGGGCGATGGTGTCGGCACCGGTCGGCCCGGTGCGCAGCAGGATGTCGATGGCGACGAGCGCCGCGTGGGACAGCCCGACCGCGCGGAGGCGCTCGTCCCACTCGCGCTCGACGGCGCGGGCGGCGGCCGAGAGCAGGCGTCCGAGGGGCCACTGCGCGGCGGGATCGTGCATGTTGGGATCCTACGACCGGGGCCGCGGACGCGAGATGGTCAGCATGCTGACGATCCATGTACGCTCACCCACGTGAAGCGCTCCCTCCGCATCGTCCTGCCGGCCCTCGTCATCCTCGTGTGGCTCGTCGTCGCCGGTGTCGGCGGCCCCGTGTTCGGCAAGATCGGCGAGGTGGCGACCAACGACCAGACCTCGTTCCTGCCGGCCTCGGCGGACGCGACGACCGTGCAGGAGCGCGCGGCCGACTTCCGGCAGCCGGCGGGCGCCCCGGCGATCGTCGTGCTCGAGCGCGACGGCGGCCTGACCCGCGACGACCTGGCGGACGCCCGGCAGCTCGCGGCCGTGCTCGCCGACCGGGACGACGTGCAGGGCGTCAGTCCGGTCATCCCGAGCGAGGACGGCGAGGCCGCCGAGATCGTGGCCACCCTCACCGAGGCCACCGACCCCGGCGACGCCGTCGCAGCGATCCGGGCCGATGTGGACGCGGCGCTCCCGACCGGGGTGGCCGGGTACGTCACCGGCCCGGCGGGTTTCACGGCCGACCTCACGGCGGCGTTCGCGGGGATCGACGGGCTGCTCCTCGGCGTCGCGCTCGCCGCGGTGTTCGTCATCCTCGTGGTCGTCTACCGGTCGCCCCTGCTGCCGTTCCTCGTGCTCGGGACGGCCACGTTCGCGCTGTGCGCCTCGATCCTCGTCGTGTACGCGCTGGCGGAGGCGGGCGTCGTCACCGTGAACGGCCAGGTGCAGGGCATCCTGTCGATCCTCGTGATCGGTGCCGCGACCGACTACGCACTCCTCTACACCGCGCGGTTCCGCGAGGCCCTGCGGGACCACCGCACGGGCTGGGGTGCGACCCGGGCGGCGCTCCGCGGGTCCGTCGAACCGATCCTCGCCTCGGGCGGCACCGTCATCGTCGGCGTCCTGTGCCTGCTCTTCTCGGACCTGAACTCGAACAAGGCGCTCGGTCCGGTGGCTGCGATCGGCATCGCGTTCAGCCTCCTCGCGTCCCTGACCCTGCTCCCCGCGCTCCTGATGGCCTTCGGGCGTGCCGCGTTCTGGCCGCGGCGCCCGGCGAACGGCAGCGCGCACCCGGTGCTGACCGGGGCCGACGCCCGCGGCGTGTGGGCCCGCGTCGGGCGTCTGGTCGCCCGTCGCGCCCGGACGGTGTGGATCGTCTGCACGGTGGCGCTGCTCGCGATGGGTGCCGGACTCGTCGGACTCCGCGCGGACGGGGTGCCGCAGAGCGACCTCGTCATCGGGGCGTCCCAGGCGCGCGACGGGCAGGACGTGCTCGCCGACCACTTCCCGGGCGGCTCGGGCAGCCCGGCGCAGGTCATCGGCCCGGAGCGCGACCTCGACCGGCTCGTCGCGGCGGTCCGTGGGGTCGACGGCGTGGACGACGTGGTCGCGGCGGCGGCGGACAGCCCGTCCGGCACGACGGCGGTCGGCGACACGGCCGGAGCCGCGAGCGGCCCCACCGCCCGACCGACCGTGTCCGACGGGGACGTCCTGCTCGAGGCGACGCTGCGCGCACCGGCGGACTCGTCGGCAGCCGAGCAGACCGTCCGCGACCTCCGTACGGCTGTGGAGCGGGTGTCGCCGGACGCGCTCGTCGGTGGTGTCACCGCGACGGCGCTCGACACCGACGACACCGGGATCCGCGACCGCACGGTGATCATCCCGATCGTGCTCCTGGTGATCCTCGGCATCCTGATGCTCCTGCTGCGGAGCGTCGTGGCGCCGCTCGTGCTCATCGGCAGCGTGGTGGTGTCCTTCGCGGCCGCCCTCGGGGTCGGCGCGCTCGTGTTCGACCACGTGCTGCACCTGCCGGGAGCGGACCCGTCGGTCCCGCTGTTCTCGTTCGTGTTCCTCGTCGCGCTCGGGGTGGACTACAACATCTTCCTCATGACCCGGGTGCGCGAGGAGAGCCTGCGCCACGGGCCGCGCGAGGGCGTGCTGCGCGGGCTCGGGGCGACCGGCGGCGTCATCACCTCCGCCGGGGTCGTCCTGGCGGCGACCTTCGCGGCGCTCGGGGTGATCCCGATCCTGTTCCTCGTGCAGATCGCGTTCGTCGTCGCGTTCGGTGTGCTGCTCGACACCGTCGTGGTGCGGTCGCTGCTCGTCCCGGCGGTGGTGCACGACCTCGGCCGACGCGCGTGGTGGCCCTCGCGCCTCTCGCGGACCGGCCGTCACATGTGACACGCTGGTGCCATGCCAGTCCCCTCGACGCAGCCGGCCGCCGAGCGAAAGCTCCTCCGTGACACCGTGCAGGACAAGATCCGTGCGGCGATCATGGACGGCACGCTCGAACCGGGCGAACGTCTGAACGACGACGACCTGATCGCGTGGCTCGGGGTGTCCCGGACCCCGATCCGCGAGGCCCTGGCGGAGCTGGCGCGCGCCGGGCTCATCGAGATGGCACCGAACCGCTACACCCGCGTCGCTGCGCCGACGAAGGACGAACTCCTCGACGCCTACCGCACGCTGGGCGTCATCTACGGCGGTGTCGTGCGGCTCGCGGTGCCCCGGTTCACGGCCGCGCAGCGGAAGAAGATCGTCGCGGTGCTCGACGACGTCGCCGCGCGGGTGGACGGCGAGCACATGGACGACGTGGCCCGCGAGGGGTCCGACATCTACGCCATGTGGGTCGAGGCGTGCGGCAACGCCTCGCTCGCGCAGCTGTGCCGGGGGACCACCGACGGCCTGGCGTTCAAGCTGCGCGTGCCCGAACTGACCGAGCTCGTGCCTGCCGACGTGGTCCGTCCCGAGATCGACAAGCTCCGCGCGGCCGTGCTCGCGCAGGACCCGATCGCGGCCGAGCTGGCGATGGAGGCCATCCACCTCCTGCCCACGCGCAGCGCGGACTGACCGCGCTCAGGGTCCGCGCACGACCCTCAGCGGATTCCCTGTCCGTTCCACGCTGTGCGGTTATGGTTTCCGGGTGAGCATCGAACCCGAGCAGACGACGCGCCGTGCACGCCGCGGCCACGTGCCGCCGCGCCACGGGCGCCAGAAGCGCGGGGGCGGGATCGTCCTCCCCGCGATCGCCGGCGTGCTGACGATGGGCCTGGTCCTGATGGGTGGCTACGCCGCGGCGGCCTTCACGAGCCTGAACAACGGCGTCACGAAGATCGACGCGATCGCTCCGCGGTCGCAGGGCGACCACGACGTGGACGGCACGGCGCAGAACATCCTGCTCGTCGGTGACGACCACCGGCCGGACAACGCGACGCCCGAGCAGATGGCGGAGCTGAGCACGACCAGCGACGGCGGTGCGACCAACACCGACACGATGATCGTCCTGCACATCAACGCCGACGGCACGCAGGCGACGATGATCTCCTTCCCGCGCGACTCGTACGTCGACATCCCCGGCGTCGGCAAGGGCAAGCTCAACAGCGCCTTCTACTACGGCACCCTCAACGGCGGTGGCGACACCGGCGGCGCGAAGCTGCTCATCCAGACGATCCAGGACCTCAGCGGCCTGTCGATCGACCACTACGTGCGGGTGTCCCTGCTCGGCTTCTACCAGGTGGTCAAGGAGCTCGGGCCGGTCGAGGTGTGCCTGAACGAGGCGGTGAACGACCCGTACTCCGGGGTCGACCTGCCCGCCGGTACCTCGCAGCTCGACGCCAAGCAGGCGCTCTCGTTCGTCCGCCAGCGGCACGGCCTGCCGAACGGCGACCTCGACCGCAACGTCCGCCAGCAGTACTTCCTGTCGCAGGAGGCCCGCAAGGTGCTCTCGGCGGGCACCCTCCTCAACCCGATCAAGATGAACGCGATCCTCAGCGCGGTCGGCGGGTCGATCCAGACCGACACCGACCTGGTGTCCCTGGCGACGCAGATGCGCGACCTGCGTCCGGGCAACATCCAGTCGGCGACGATCCCCACCCTCGGGACGCCGACCATCACCGTGAACGGCTCCGCGCTGTCCATCGTCCAGGTCGACACGGTCGGCATCCCCGCGTTCGTGCAGGGCCTGGTCGGTGAGCCCGAGGAGTACACGAAGGCCACCGCCGCCGCGCCGGCGTCCACGACCGTGACGGTGCTGAACGGCAGCGGGGTCGAGGGTGCCGCGGCCACCGCGAGCGCGAACCTGACCGCGCGGGGCTTCCAGGCCGGTGCCCCCGGCTCCTCGGAGACGACGAAGACCACCCAGGTGCAGTACCCGGCGGGGCAGGAGGCACAGGCCAAGGCCGTCGCCGCCGTCGTGCCCGGTGCGGTCGCGGTCCGGTCGACGACGGTCACCGGCGTGACCCTGGTGCTCGGGTCGGACGGGAAGACCGTGAGCGCTCCGGCCCCCGCCGGCGGTGCCTCGTCGGCACCGGCGGACGGCGGGACGCAGGACGCGGCACCCGCGACACCGAAGGACGACGGGTCGAAGTCGTCCGAGCCGAAGCCGAGCTCGACCGACGTGAAGACGTACGGCAAGGAAGGCGTCTGCATCAACTGACGGGGCTCGACGGGTAGGTTCGACCGGTGAGCCACGTCGCGCGTCCGATCACCCTGATGACCTACAACGTGAAGAACCCGGATCCCCGCCACGACTGGCCCGCACGGCTGCCGCTGGTCCTGGACATCATCCGGCGACACGACCCGGACGTGCTGTGCGTCCAGGAGGCGTTCGACCACCAGATGGACGCGCTACGCGCCGGGCTGCCGGACCACGGCGACGTCGGCCAGGGGCGCGAGGGCGGCACCGCCGGCGAGCACGCGGCCGTCTTCTTCCGCCGCGACCGCCTGCGCCCCGTCGACACGGGCACGTTCTGGCTGTCGGACACCCCGGACGAGCCGGTGTCGAACACCTGGGGCAGCCTGTACCCCCGCGTCGCGAACCACGCGCACTTCGTCGACGTCGACGGCGGGGCCTTCACGCTCCTGACGTCGCACTTCGACCACGAGGAGAACGACCACGGCGACGAGGTGCGTCGACGCAGCGCGGCCCTGGTCGTCGAGCGGCTGCGGTCGGTCGAGGGTCCGGTGGTGTTCGCGGGCGACTGCAACGAGCCGGCTGGACAGGGGCCGGCGTGGCAGGTCTTCGCCGACGCCGGGTACGAGGACGCCTGGGCCGTCGCGGGCGATCCCGACGACCGCACCGCGTCCTTCAACGGCTGGCAGGCGCCGGTCGACTCCGGGGAGCGCATCGACTGGGTGCTGACCCGCGGTGGTGTCGAGGTGGAACGGGTCGTGATCGACCACGACGGTCCGGAGACCTGGGCTGCGAGCGACCACTTCCCCGTGGTCGCAACCCTGCGCGTCTGAGGACGAGCGTCAGCAGGAGCGACGGGCGTGCACGGGCATCGGAGCGCCGATGACCGTGACCTCGGTGTCGTCCGTCAGCGCGGACACGCCGTTCGAGCCCTGCTCGTCGTCGCCGTCGCCGTGGCGCTCGTCGGCGTGGGTGTCGGCGTCGGCGTCGTGCTCGGACCGGGGCCCGTCGTCGTCCGACGCCTCCCACCCGGGCTCGAGCAGCAGCTGCCACGCGCGCGCGTCGCCGGAGCCGTAGGACTCCTTGTCGGCGGCCGGGGCGTCGTGCAGCTCGTCCGCGACGTCGTCGCCCACCTGCACGCCGCCGGGCCCGGTGAGCTCGACGCGGCTCCCGATGCGGGTGCGCACCGAGGACTTCAGCACGCGGATCTCGACGGCGTTGCCCACCGCGGCCGGGGTCCGCAGCGCGGCGACGCGGATCGCGCCGCCCCACGTCGAGGTGGTGCCGGCAGGGAAGCACGCGCCCCCGTCTCCGGCGGCGGTCTGCGTGCGGGACGGTGTGCCGAGCAGGCGGCCGAGCAGGTCCACCGTCGACCGCGAGTCGCGCATGGAGACGTCGGCGACGGTGTCGTCACCGTCGCGGAAGACGAGGGACTCCGCGTCGAGCTCGATCGAGTCGACCCGTCGGAGTTCGCGGTTGGTGACCTGCACGGCGGGTCGAGACGACACGAGGTCGCTGCGGTCCTCGGCCGCGGACGCCGGCGACGCGGCGACGATCCCGCTCGCGTCCGCACCCACGGTGCCGACGACGGCGGCGAGCACGGCGGTGCCGATCGCGAGCGCAGGACGGAGGTTCACCACTCGACCGTACGACCTCCCGACTGCTCGGACGACAGGTGTTACCGAATCGCAGCCCGGTCGTCACGTGTTCGTGACCTCGGGGACACGTCACGTCGGCACCGCGGGGGACACCCGGCTGGACGGCGGGAACGAACGGGGTGCGTACCGTCCAGGCCATGACGGAGCAGCAGAACGACCAGGGCGGCATCGACCAGTACACGATGCAGGACCCCACGAAGATGTACGCCGACAAGAAGCCCGACGAGCAGTACCTGCCGGGTGCCGGCACCGACGAGGAGATGGCGGAGAACGTCCCCGCGGACCACGGTGAGGACACCTACCGCGGCTCGGGTCGCCTGACCGGCCGCAAGGCACTCGTCACCGGTGGCGACTCCGGCATCGGTGCCGCCGTGGCGATCGCCTACGCCCGCGAGGGTGCCGACGTCGCGATCGTCTACCTCCCCGAGGAGCAGGAGGACGCCGACCGCATCGTCGGGCTCATCGAGGCCGCCGGTCGCACGGCCGTCGCGATCCCGGGTGACATCAAGGACCTCGCGTTCTGCGAGCAGGCCGTCCAGCAGGCCGTCGACGGCTTGGGCGGCCTCGACATCCTCGTCAACAACGCCGGCAAGCAGCAGAACGTCGACGACATCACGAAGATCTCCGACGAGGAGTTCGACGAGACCTTCAAGACGAACGCGTACGCCACGTTCCGCATCACGAAGGCCGCGGTCCCGCACCTGCAGCCCGGCTCGACGATCATCAACACGACGTCCATCCAGGCCTACGCGCCGTCCCCGCACCTCGTGCACTACGCCGCCACCAAGGCGACCGTGAACAACATGGCGAAGGGCCTCGCCGCGCAGCTCGCGCCGAAGGGCATCCGCGTCAACGCCGTCGCGCCGGGGCCAATCTGGACCCCGCTGCAGCCGGCCGGTGGCCAGCCGCCGGAGGCGCTGCCGTCCGCGGGCGAGGAGACCTACCTCGGCCGCTGGGGCCAGCCCGCCGAGCTCGCGCCGGCGTTCGTGTTCCTGGCGAGCGGCGAGTCGTCCTACGTGGTCGGCGAGACGCTCCATGTCGACGGCGGCATGCCGACCCCGTGAGCCGGGTCGCCTGACGCGCGCACGCCGCAGATGGACGGGAGGCACGGTGCCAGCTGGCACCGTGCCTCCCGTCCGTCTTCTCAGCAGGCGACGGACCGCGCCATCCGCTCCAGCAGTTCGCGCGCGGACATCGCCGCGGTGAGCTCGACCTCGACCGGGTTGATGCCGACCGCGCGCTCGAAGGCCCGCCGCCGGGCCTGGTCGGCGACGGGGACCTCCGGGCGCTGCGGCAACCCGGCGATCGCCCGAGCCGCGGCGTCGAAGGCGCCCTCGGGCGCGCCGAGTTGCTGCCACATCGTCCGGACGTCGTGCGCGACCTGTTCGTCGTCGCCGCCGAACTCGTAGCCCGCCGACGCCATGGTGGCGAGTCCCTGTGCGATGGGGTCCTCCGGGTGCATCCCGGCATGGTCGCACGGAACCCCGACGAGGTGCTGCGGGGACGGTCGTTGTCCCCCGACATGCTGACACCCGGACCGGGGCTGCTGTGTCCCCCGTGTCTGCGGTTTGATGGGTGAGCGGACAGGACGTCCGCAGCACGACGGAGGGCACGATGCTCGAACACACCAGTGCGGACACGCAGGCGGCAGCCGCCGCGGCCGCCACCCTGCACCTGCGGATCACGATCGTCGGGGCGACCGTCGACCTGCTGCGTGACGTGCCCTTCCACGAGGCGCACGCCGGCATGGTCGCCGACCGGATGGACATCACCGTCGACGAGCTGCACCAGCACTTCCCGTCGTGGGACGGTCTCGTGCTCGCGGCCCTCGACCGGTGGAACGGCAACCGGATGGACGAGGTCACCCGCGAGGTCGGCGGCGGCCCCACGGTCGACCTGCTCCGGGCGATCGTGGCCTCGAACGCCGAGGACCCGGCGCTCATGCGGCTCCTCGTCGCCCTGCTGTCCGTCGCCGGGAACCCCGCGCACCCGATGGCCACGTACCTGCGCTCGCGCTACCAGCTCTTCACGTCGCAGATCCGTCGCGGCCTCGAGCACGACATCGCCGTCGGTCGGGCGCCCCACACGATGGACCCGCGCCGCGGTGCCGAGCAGCTCATCGCGCTCTACGAGGGGCTGCAGCTGCAGGCCATGCTCCGCTCGGACCTCGACCTCGTGCCCGCCTTCGACCGTGCGGTGGCGCGGCTCGAGCGCGGGTGGATGGAGCGGTACGAACCGCAGGCCGCAGCCCGCTTCTCGCGGTGGAGCGACGGCGGCAGCTGGGAGATCTGAGCCGGGGGACGCACTCGCCCGGCCGGTGCGCAGGACCTCCGGCGTACTGCTGGACGCTCCGAGCGAAGGAGCCGACATGGCAGCACCGAACCCGATCCAGGTCCAGAAGTACCTCAGCGGCATCGACTACCCCGCGTCGAAGGACGACATCGTCGCGACCGCCGAGAAGGAGAGCGCACCGGACGACGTCCTCGAGGCCCTCAAGGGCATCCCGGACGGCGACTACGACGCGCCGACCGCGGTGACGAAGGCCGTCTCCGACGCGAACTGATCCGCGGAGCCCCGCGTCCTGTGGGGCCCGAGCGGTCCGAGACTCGGGCTGAGCGACGTTCCTCGTGCCGATCCGGCCGAGGGCGGTCGCCCAGCCCGAGTCTCGTGTCCGGTCCTTCGGCCGCTAGCGCGGGCGGTGTCCGCGCGGGACGGTGCCGTTGCCCGGGTCGTAGCCGGTCCCGCGCAGCACCGGGATCGCGGTCGTGTCGTTGTGGACCGAGTGCACCGTGACCCGCCGTGCCCGCCGCAGTGCCCGTCGGGCCCCCGGGGTCGCGACGAGGCCGCCGAGCACGAGCCCCGCGCCGATCCCCAGGGCGACGGACACGGCCGCCACGAAGTCGAGCGCGGCACCGGACGAGCCGGACATGAAGTTGAGCAGGGCGTTCGACACGGCGACACCGGGCAGCAGGGCACCGCAGAACGCCGGCACCGCGATCGCCGCCACCGCCGTCCGCATCCGCGCCGCCGCGATGGTGGACAGGACGCCGAGCAGCACCGACGCCACGAAGGTCGCCCCGAGGAGCGGCATGCCGAGGTGCCGGAGCTCCCACAGGAACGCACCCGCCGCGACCGAGAAGACCACCGCCACGGGGATGACCCGCGCGCTCGCCTGCTGCACGAAGCAGTTCGCCGCCGCGGACACGACGGTCAGCGACAGCGACGCCCAGAGCGGCAGCGGGCGCAGGACGATCCCGGTCGGGTCGACCTCGATGCTGAGCCAGTGCAGCACCGCGATGCCGGCCGGGACACCGACCACGATCGCGGCGATCACGAGCACGATGTAGAACGCCCGGGCCACCGCCATCGACCGGAACCCGGAGATCGCGTCCTGGGCCCAGGTGACGAGGGACACGTGCGGCAGGAGCAGGACGACCAGGGCCGCCACCATGGTCGCCGCACCGGTCGCCGTGAGCACGTCGCCCCAGATGGCCAGCGTGCCGAGTGCCGAGGCGACCGCCGCCTGGGCGCCGGAGACGAAGAACTGCGGGAAGCCCCGCCCGGTCAGCCAGCGGCCCGACACGATGATGCCGAGCATGAGCACGAACGCGCCGACACCCGCGCGCCAGCCGCCGCCGGCCTGCATCGCGATCGAGGTGCCGAGCACGGACAGCCCGACGTCGGCGAGCCACGTCGGCCACCGTGGCGGCATCCGGAGCACCGCGACCAGGGCGCTCACCGCGCTGGTCATGTCCCGGACGCCGTGCACGAGGTCGTCCACGATCTGGTTCGCCCGTGCCAGGCGGTCGAGGTCGGAGCCGTCGGACTGCACCGTACGGACCTTCACCAGCGGCGGGTGGTCGGACGGGGCGTACTGGATCGTCACCGAGCTGCCCGAGAAGTCGAGGTCGAGCGGGGCGAGGTTCCACTTCGTCGACACGGCGACGACGGCGGTCTCGACGCTGCGGGTGTCCGCGCCCGAGGCCAGCATCACCTCGGCCAGGTCGAGGCAGAAGTCGACGATCTGCACGGGCGAGTACTGCTCGCGCGACCGGGTGTCGGGGGTCACGTCCTCGTAGATCGTGCCGCGGAGCCGCGCTCGGGCGTCGCGGATGTCGTGCTGCGCGAGGTTGCGGACGCCTGGCCGCGGGGGGCGTCCGGGCCGTGGGACACCCGGGAGGAACTGCTCGGCCATCCGTCCATGGTGCCAGCCGCTCGGCCGTGAGCCCGGACGTCGGCTGGACGCGTCCGGTGGTCGTCCCGAGCGGTCAGCGGCGGCGGACGCTGAGCCGGCCGCCGGCGAACGCGGCGACCACGGCGCCGACCAGCACGAGGACCGGGCCGACGACGAGCTGCCACGGACGCGTGCCCGGGACGAAGGCGTCGTGGGACAGTGGTGCGTAGGCGAACCAGCCGAACGAGGGCGCCGGGGCGGTCACGACGAGCAGGACGCCGACGACGGCCACGAGGACCCCCGTCCACAGGACGACGTGGGTCGGTGTGCGGAAGGGGCGGCGCATGTGCCCACGGTACCGACGGACGGACGGGAGGCGCGGTGCCAGCCGGCACCGCGCCTCCCGTCCGTCTGCTGGTGACGACTACTGCTCGAAGGTCGCCTTGAGCTCGATGTCGACGCCGGTCAGGGCCTTCGAGACCGGGCAGGTGGCCTTGGCCTCGTCGGCGGCCTTGAGGAAGGCGGCCTCGTCGATGCCGGAGACCTCGCCGTTGACGGTGAGGGTGATGCCGGTCAGCTTGAAGCCGCCGTTGTCCTTGTCCGGGCCGAGCGAGACGTCGGCCTTGACATCGAGGGCCTCGACGGTGCCGCCGGCCTCGCCGAGGATCGCGGAGAACTGCATCGCGTAGCAGGCCGAGTGGGCTGCGGCGATGAGCTCCTCGGGGCTGGTGGCGCCGCCGGCCTCGTCGGCCGCGCGCTTCGGGAAGGAGACGTCGTAGGTGCCGACCTTGGAGCTGGACAGTTCGACCTGGCCGGAACCGTCGTTGAGGCCGCCGTTCCAGGCGGTGCGTGCGGTGCGCGTGGGCATGGCCGCTCCTTTCGTGTGGGGGTCCGGCCCGCTGCGGGCCGACGTGTCGTAGTCAATCGGAGAACGCTCGTTCTCGCAACCGGCTCACGGGGAAGACGCAGGTCTGCCCTACGATCGGGCACGTGGGGGACAGGGGCGAGGTGCTCGACCAGGGGCCGGTCGACGTCGGGGCGCGCCCGGTCGTCGCGTGGCTGCGGTTCTGGACGCAGGGGTGGCGCTTCCACGGGCGGGCGAGCCGTTCCGAGTACTGGTGGGTCCTGCTCCTCGAGGCCCCCGTGGCGCTCGGCGTCGGGTGGCTCCTGCAGCGCGCCGGTCTCGCGTCGCACTGGACGCTCTCGGCCGACCCGTTCGGGATCGTCCCGGCGCCGCAGGTGACGTTCCGGCTGGTGTCCTCGGAGCACTCGTGGTGGGGGATCGGAGCGGGCCGCGACGTCCGTCCGTCCGGGTGGGACCTCGCCGTGCTGGCCGGGCTCGCGCTGACGTTCGTCCCGCGGTGGTCCCTGCTCGTCCGGCGACTGCACGACCGCGACCACAGCGGGGCGTGGATCCTGCTCATGGTGTGCCTCGGGCCGTTCGGCGCGCTCGTGCTCGCCGTGATGGTGCTGCGATCGTCGCGGCCGAACGGGGCGCGGTTCGACCGGGGGTTGTTCGCGGGGCGGAGGGATGCTCCCTGGTCGTCGACAGCGGTGTCCGCGCCTGCGCCGGAGCCTCCATCCGAGCGACACGTGTCGTCCTGAGCGACGGGCGTAGTCTGGATCACGTCGAAGGAGGACACCCATGCACGCCGTCGTGTTCGAGCAGTACCAGACGTTCCCCGTCCTGACCGAGGTCGAGAAGCCCGTCCCGGGCCCGGGGGAGGTGCTCCTCAGGGTCGCCGGCGCAGGAGCCTGCCACTCCGACGTCGCCGTCTACCGCGAGTTCCGGGAGGGGCAGCCGGGCGCGCAGGTCCCCGGGTTCGTGCTCGGCCACGAGAACTCCGGCTGGGTCGAGGCCGTCGGTGACGGCGTCTCCGGGTTCACCGAGGGCGACGCGTACCTCGTGTACGGGCCGGTCGGCTGTGGGCACTGCTCGTACTGCTCGAAGGGGCAGGACACCTACTGCGAGAACGCCGCGACGAACCCGTACGCGGCCATCGGCCTCGGGCGTGACGGGGGCATGGCGGAGTACGTCACGGTCCCGGCGCGCAACCTCGTGCCGCTCGGCGACGCCGACCCGATCGCCGCGGCTCCGCTCAGCGACGCGGCCCTGACGCCGTACCACGCGATCAAGGCCGCGCTGCCGAACCTGGCCGGCGGCGGACGACACGTGCTCGTCGTGGGTCTCGGCGGTCTCGGACAGATCGCGGTGCAGATCCTGACGGCGCTCACCGGCGCCACGGTCATCGCGATCGACACCAAGCAGGACGCCATGGAGCGGGCGGCTGCCCGTGGCGCGGTCACCGTGCCCGCGGGGCCCGACCAGGCCGCTGCGATCCGCGAGCTCACCGGCGGGAAGGGCGTCGACGCGGCGTTCGACTTCGTGGGCGCGACGCCGACGATCGCGACGGCGAAGGCCTCGATGGCGATCGGCGGTCGGCTCACGGTCGTCGGGATCGCCGGTGGGACCGTCGAGTGGAACTTCTTCTCGACGCCGTACGAGTCGACGATCACGAACACCTACTGGGGCACGATCGAGGACCTGCACGAGGTCGTCGCGATGTACCGGGCGGGGCAGATCGAGCCCGACGTCGAGCGGTTCGCACTGCGCGACGCGCTCGAGGCGTACCGGAAGCTCGAGGCCGGCGAGCTGTCCGGTCGCGCGGTGGTCGTCCCGACGCTGTAGCGGCGGGCGCGGCGCGGCCCGGCCCGAGGCTCGGCTGGGCGGACACTTTCGCGGCCACCGGGCCACGAAAGTGTCCGCGGGCGCGAGCCTCGGCCGCGCGGGCCGGCGCGTCAGACCGCGGGGCCGGCCTCGCGCAGGGCGTCGGCCTGCTCGGGGGAGGAGCGGGCCGCGTAGCCGATGCGGCTCTCGCGCACGTGCCACGCCATGCGCTCAGCGGCCCCGTCCACGTCGCCCGCGTCGATCGCGGCGAGGATGCGCCGGTGGTCGGGCCAGAGCCGCTTGCCGCGCGAGAAGGTGTCGAGCGCGTAGAGCCACTCGATCTTCCGCGACAGCTGCCGGAGCAGGGTCGCGAGCGTGGCGCTGCCGGACAGCTCGGCGACGAGCAGGTGGAAGCGCTCGTTCAGGTCGACGAGCTGGTCGAGGTCCTCGCGCTCGACGGCGGCGTCGCCCGCGTCGAGGACGGCGCCGAGCTCCCGGCGGACCCGCCACCAGTCCTCGGGCGGGGTCGCCTGGTCGAACAGGGTGCGGGCGCGGGTGGCGGCACGGCGGGCCGTCGCGGTCTCGAGCGACTCGCGCACCGCGAACAGGTCGTCGGCCTCGTCGAACGGGATGTCGGCGATCCGGGAGCCGACGTTCGGACGGGACACGACGAAGCCCTCGCCCTCGAGCCCGCGCAGCGCCTCGCGCACCGGGACCCGCGAGACGCCGTAGCGGTCGGCGAGGAACGCCTCGGTCACCCGGGTCCCCGGCTGGAGCACGCCGGCGACGATGTCGAGGCGGATGGCGTCGATGACACTCGTCCCGTTCAGCACGCTGCCGATCGTCTCACGCGGCCGCCTCGGCGAGACGCTTCCCGGGGATGGCGTCGAGCAGGTCCTTCGTGTACTGCTCCTGCGGGTCGTCGAACACCGCCGCGACACTGCCTCGTTCGACCACCTCGCCGCGACGCATCACGACGACGTCGTCCGCGATCCGGCGGACCACCCCGAGGTCGTGCGTGATGAACAGGTAGCTCAGGCCGAGCCGGTCCTGCAGGTCGTCGAGCAGCGTCAGGATCTGCTCCTGCACCAGGACGTCGAGCGCCGAGACCGCCTCGTCGAGGATGATGAGCTCCGGCTCGAGCGCCAGCGCCCGGGCGATCGCCACGCGCTGCCGCTGCCCGCCGGACAGCTCGTTCGGGCGGAGCTGCGCCACGGACCGGGGCAGCGCGACCTGGTCGAGCAGCGTCGCCACCCGCTCGGTGCGCGAGGCCCGGTCGCCGATCCCGAACACCCGGAGCGGCTCGTCGATGATCCGCTCGATCGTCGAGGTCGGGTCGAGCGAGCCGTAGGGGTCCTGGAACACGGGCTGCACCCGCCGTCGGACGTCCCGCCGCTCCCGTCCCCGTGCGCTGCCGATCGACAGCCCGTCGACGAGGGCACTGCCCGAGGTGGGCGTCTCGAGCCCGAGCACGACGCGGGCGACGGTCGTCTTGCCGGAACCGGACTCGCCGACGACGGCGGTCGTCGTGCCGCGGCGGACCGTGAAGGACACCCCGTCCGCGGCGCGGAGCGTGCCGGCACCGCGGCCGCGGAGCCGGTACTCCTTCACCAGGTCGGTCACGACGAGGATCGGCTCGCCGGCCGCGACCGGCTCTGGTGCGACCCCGGACAGCGCGGGCGCCGCCGCGATGAGCCGCTTCGTGTACTCGTGCTGCGGGTCGCGGAGGATCGCCTCGGGCGCACCCTGCTCGACGATCTCGCCGTCGAGCATCACGACGACGCGGTCGGTCCGGTCCGCGGCGACGCCGAGGTCGTGCGTCACGAACAGCAGCGTCGTGCCGTGCTGGTCCACCAGGGTCTGCAGGTGGTCGAGGATCTGCCGCTGCACCGTCACGTCGAGCGCGCTCGTGGGCTCGTCGGCGATGAGCAGCTCCGGCTGCCGGGCGAGGGCCACCGCGATGAGGATGCGCTGCCGCATGCCGCCGGAGAACTCGTGCGGGTACTGGTCGGCCCGTCGCCCTGCTTCGGGGATGCCGGCCTCCGTCATCAGGGCGATCACCCGTTCGCGGAGCGCCGCGCGTCCGCGCAGCCCGCCGGCCCGCAGGGCGTCCGCGATCTGTGCACCCACCCGCATCGAGGGGTTGAGGTTCGTCGACGGGTCCTGCGGCACCAGTCCGATCCGTCCGCCCCGGACGCGGCGCATGAGCGGTTCGTCGGCGTGGGCGATGTCGTCGTCGCCGAGCCGGATGTCCCCGCCGGTGATGTGGCCGGCACCGGGCAGGAGCCGCAGCAGCGCGGCGATGAGCGTCGACTTGCCGGAGCCCGACTGCCCGACGATCGCGACGCGCTCGCCGCGGCGGACGTCGAGGTCGATGCCGTGCAGCACCTCGCGGTCGCCGAACGCGACCCGCAGGTCGCGCACGGACAGCAGGTGGTCGGCTCCGGTGTCGGACGGGAGGCGCGGCTCGGCCCCGGTGGTGGTGGTCACGTTCTCAGCGTCCTGCGGCATAGCCCTGTGCTCCTCGCGGGTTGGCGGCGGCGCCCAGGACGCCGGTGTCGGGGTCGCGCGTCACGCACGACAGGCGGCCGAGCGACCAGTCGCCGGCGCGGGTGACGACGTGGCCGAGCTCCTCGAGCCCGGTGATGACGTCGTCGCCCAGTCGGTCCTCGACGACGAGGCCGCCGGGGGTCCAGGTGCGGGGCCAGAACGACCCCGGGAACGACGTCGTGTGCAGAGCGGGGGCGTCGATCGCCTGCTGCGGGGACCACCCGCCGACGATCGTGCGCAGCAGGTAGAGCAGCTGCCACTGGTCCTGCTGGTCGCCGCCAGGTGACCCCATCGCCACGACCGGTTCGCCGTCCCGCAGGACGAGCGTCGGGGTGAGCGTCGTGCGGGGGCGGGCGCCGGGGGTGAGGGTCGTCGCCGTGCCCTCCTCGAGCCAGGTCATCTGCAGGCGGGTGCCGAGGCAGAACCCGAGCTCGGGGATCGTCGGGGACGACTGCAGCCACCCGCCGGACGGCGTGGCGCTGACGATGTTGCCCCAGCGGTCGACGACGTCGATGTGGCACGTGTCGCCCCGGGTCTCGCCGGTCTCCATCACGATCGGCTCGCCGCGGTCCTCGTGGTCGGGTGCGTCCTCGGCGGGTGCGGCCACGGCCTGACCGCGTGCTCCCGGGACCGTGGGCTCCCCGACGCCGGCGACCGGTCCGCCGCGGGGCGTGTACGACTCGCGGAGCGGCGGCAGCGCCCCGCCGGGCACCGAGACCGTCCCCGGGCGGAGCTCGTGCGAGGCGCGGTCGCCGATGAGCGCCCGCCGCTCGGCGGAGTAGGCGTCGGACAGCAGCTCGTCCATCGGGACGTCGCCGTCGCCGTAGTACGCCTCGCGGTCGGCGAGCGCGAGCTTCTGCGCCTCGGCGATCGTGTGCGCGCCGAGGACCGTCGAGGGGTCGAGCCGCTCGTCGTCGAGCGGTTCGAGCAGCCGGAGGGTCTGCAGGAGCGCCGGGCCCTGACCCCACGGTCCGGTCTTGGCGATGGTGTGCCCGCGGAACTCCGCGGTCGTCGCGGGTTCGGTCGTCGCCCGGAACGCCGCCATGTCCGACGCCCGGATCACGCCCGCGTGGTCGGTGCCCGACGCGTGCCGGTGCGGGTCGCGCACGAAGCGGTCGACGGCCTCGGCGACGGAGCCCTCGGCCCACTCGGTGCGGGCGGCCTCGATGCGCGCGACGCGCGCATCGCCGTCGTCCCCGTCGACACCGGACCCGGCCTGCACGAGCCGCTCCAGCACGGCGGCCCACGCCTCGTTGCGCACCATGGTCCCGGGGACCGGCACCGAGCCTCCCGGCAGCCACCGCTCGGCGGAGGACGGCCAGTGCTCCCGGAACAGGTCCTGGACCGTCGCGATCGTGGCGACCACCCGGGGTGCGACGGGGTGGCCGTCACGGGCGTAGCCGACGGCGGGGGCGAGCACGTCGGCGAGCTCCCAGGTGCCGCGCTCCGCGAGGAGCAGGAACCAGGCGTCGACGGCGCCCGGGACGGCGGCCGCGAGGGCACCCGATCCGGGCACCAGGTCGAGCCCCTCGGCACGGTAGTGCTCCGGCGTCGCTCCCGCGGGGGCGGGGCCCTGACCGACCAGGACGGTCGGGGTCTTCCCCTCGGCGGTCGCGTACACGGCGGTCATGTCGCCGCCCGGACCGTTGAGGTGCGGTTCGACGACGTGCAGGACGAAGGCACCGGCGACGGCGGCGTCGAAGGCGTTGCCGCCGCGCTCGAGGACCGACTGCGCCGTCGCGGTGGCGATCCAGTGCGTCGACGCGGCCATGCCGAAGGTGCCCTGCAGGTCCGGCCGGGTGGTCTCGGTCGGCGGTGCGGTGAAGGCGGGGTTGGTGCTCATGGTGCTGGTGCTCCTCAGCGGTGTTCTCGGCGGTGTTCTCAGCGGTCCGATGCGGTGGGGTCGAGGGCGTCGCGCAGGGCGTCGCCGAACAGGTTGAAGCCGAGGCAGATGACCGCGATCGCGACGCCCGGCACGACGGCGGCCCACGGGGCCTGGCCCAGGTACTGCTGCGCGTCCGAGAGCATGATGCCGAGGCTCGCCGTCGGCGGCTGGATGCCGAGGCCGAGGAAGGAGAGCAGGGCCTCGCCGATGACCGCGACCGGCATGATCACGGTCGCCTGCACGATGATCGCGGAGACGCAGTTCGGCAGCACGTGCTGCAGGATGATCCGCGCGCCGCCGGCGTCGAGGGTCTTCGCGCTCGTCACGAAGTCGGCGCTGGTGATCCGGAGCGTCTCGCCGCGGACGATGCGGATCATCGCCGGGACGTGCGAGATGCCGATCGCGATGACGGCGTTCGTCAGGCTCGGACCGCTGATCGCCGCCAGGCCCACCGCGAGGATGAGGAACGGGAACGCGAGCGCGACGTCGGTCAGGCGGCTGATGATCGCGTCGAGCCAGCGCCAGTACCCGGCGAGCAGGCCGAGCGGGGTGCCGACCACGACCGCGAGGAGCACCGACAGCACGCCCACGACGAGCGAGACCTGGATGCCGTAGAGCGTCCGGGAGAGGATGTCGCGACCGAGGTCGTCGGTGCCGAACCCGAAGCCGACGGTGAAGGGCACCTGGAACGGCAGGTCGAAGTGGGTCGCCGTCGGGTCGTGCGGGGCGACCAGCGGCGCCGTGATCCCGGCGAGCACGACGACCGCGAGCATGATGCCGCCGGTCATGCCGAGCCGGTTCGTCCGGACCTGCTTCCAGATCCGGCCGCGACTCGAGCCGAGGTCGAAGGGGGCGGTGATGGTGGTCATGCGGTTCCTCCGACGCGGATCTTCGGGTTGATGACGGAGTACAGGACGTCGACGGCGAAGTTGATGAGGACGTAGCCGAGGGTGATGACGAGCACGACGGCCTGGATGACCGGGTAGTCACGGGTGAAGACGGCGTCGAGCGTGAGCTTGCCGAAGCCCGGCAGCGCGAAGATGCGCTCCGTGACGACGGCGCCGGAGATCAGGCCACCGAGCTGCAGGCCGACGATCGTCACGACGACGATCATCGAGTTCCGCAACCCGTACCGGAACAGCACCCGCGGACGGCTCAGGCCCTTCGCGCGGGCCGTCCGGACGAAGTCGGTCTTCATCGTCTCGATCATCGACGCCCGGGTCTGCCGCATGATCACGGCGGCGAGCGAGGTGCCGAGGATGAGGGCCGGGAGCGTCAGGTGGTGCAGGGCGCCGACCGGGTCGCTCGTCACCGGCACGTAGCCGGACGCCGGGAACCAGCCGAGGCCGGCGGCGAGCCACACGATCGCGAGGATGCCGAGCCAGAAGTTCGGCACGCTCAGGCCCACGAGCGCGGCGGCGTTCGCCATCCACTCGGGCCAGCGGCCGCGGTAGCGCTCGGCGAGGGTGCCGAGGGCGACCCCCACGACGACCGCGACGACGATCGCGTAGAGCGCGAGCCACAGCGTGACCGGCAGGGTCGCGCCGAGGAGCTCGGTGACGGGCGTGCCCGTCCGGGTGGACTGGCCGAGGTCCCCCTGCAGCGCGTTGACGACGAAGCGCCAGTACTGCACGAGCAGGGAGTCGTCGAGGCCGAGGTCGGCGCGGACG
Organism: Curtobacterium sp. ME26; assembly: GCF_903970945.1. Classification (NCBI taxonomy): domain Bacteria; kingdom Bacillati; phylum Actinomycetota; class Actinomycetes; order Micrococcales; family Microbacteriaceae; genus Curtobacterium; species Curtobacterium sp. ME26. The sequence continues at coordinate 20,553 of NZ_CAJCKG010000021.1, read as the reverse complement.
GCGGCGAGCCGTTCGGGGCTCGCCTCCTCGCCGGCCAGGGCCAGCGCGGGGTCGCCCGGCAGCTGCCGGACCCCGAAGAACACCACGATCGAGGCGAGGACGAGCGTGAGCGCCGCCTGCCAGAGCCGGGTCAGGACGTACCGGATCACTTGTCGCCGCCTTCCACGAACGCCGCCTGGCTGAGTCGGACCACGCCGTCGGCGTAGGTGGAGACACCGGCGACGTCCGTGCTGACGCCGGTGATGCTGCGGGTCCGGTAGAGGTAGATGATCGGGTCGTCCTGCTGCACCTTCGTGACGAGCTGGCCGTACAGGTCGGCGCGCTCCTGCTGGTCGGTGGCCTGCGCCGCGCGACTGATCAGGTCGTCGACCTCGGGGTCGCTGTACCCGGGGTAGTTGTTGCCGCCGCCGGTGCCGAGGAACGAACCGATGTTGCCGTGCGGGTCGACGCGGCCCGACCAGCCGAGCTGCAGCGCCTGGAAGTCGCCGCGCGTCTGGTCGTCGAGCAGGGTCGTGTACTCGACCGGGGTGATCGTGATCGCGAAGCCGCCGGCGCGGGCCTGCGCCTGCAGGGCCTGGGCGAACCGGACCGTGTCGGGGGTGTTCGTCACCTCCATCTCGATCGGGAAGGGCTGCTCGACGCCGGCCTCCTCGAGGAGCTCCTTCGCCCGCTCCGGGTCGTACGCCGGGCACGCCTTGCTCGCGTCGGTCGCGAAGGCACTCGTGTCCGGGATCGGGGAGCAGGCGACGTCCGCCCAGCCGCGGAAGACGCTCTGCACGAGCTCGCCGCGGTTGATCGACATCGACAGGGCCTGGCGGACCTTCCGCTGGGTGGCGAGCGGGGTGTCGAGGGGCTTCGGATCGGTGCCGACACCGTCCTGGTTCGCGAGGTTGATCGTGATGCCCTGGTACCCGAGCGAGCCGGTGCGCAGGACCTCGAGGTCCTTCCGCTTCATCAGCTCGTCGACGTCCTGCGTCGAGATCGTGTCCGCGACCTGGACGTCCCCGGACTTCAGGTTCTGCGCGCGGATGCTGGCATCGGTGATGATCCGGTAGGTGATGCGGTCGAAGTGCGCGCTCGCCGGGTCGTGGTACATCGGGTCGCGCTCGACGGCGATCGAGGTCTGCGGCACCCGCTCGACGAACTTGTACGGGCCGACGCAGACCGGGGCGTCGCCGAAGCCGTCGCCCTCCTGCTCGAGGGCGGTCGGCGACATGACCATGCCGGCCCGGTCGGCGAGCGCCGCGGTGATCGGGGCGAACGGCGTGCTGTAGTGCAGGCGGACCGTGTGGTCGTCGACCGCCTCGATGCCCGTGACGGGACCCATCTCGCTCTTCCGGCTCGAGTCGTCCTTCGTCAGGTTCCGCTCGAGCGTCGTCACGACGGCGGCCGCGTCGAAGGGTGTGCCGTCGGCGAAGCGGTAGCCGTTGTGGACCGGGAACGTGACGGTCTTCCCGCCGTCGGAGACCGTCGGCAGCTCGGTCGCGAGCATCGGGACCACCGTGCCCTCGGCATCGATGTCGTAGAGCTTCTGGCACATCGTCTCCATGACGTACCGGGTGTAGAGCGACGACGACGTGGTCGGGTCGAGCCGGTCCGGTTCGGCGGAGAGCGCCATCACGAGGTCACCGCCCTCGCGGACCTGGCGGTCGCCGATCGCGACGGTGGTGACGGTGCCGGCCGTGGCGCCGCCGGCCTTCGAGCGTTGGACCGGGACGCACGCCGTGAGGGCGAGCGTGGCGGCCAGGGCGACGGCGGGCAGCGCGAGCAGTGTCCGGCGGCGTCGAGCGGGGGAGTTGGACATCGTGTTCCTGGAGCGTGCGGTGTGCGTGGCGGCTCTTGTGGAGCCGCGCTCAGGAGTGCGGTGATTGCATACAATCACGCCTGCTCACTCCGTTTTGTACACAGTCTGTTTCCATCGTGTAACAGATGAGGCGATCCGCCGGCCGCTGCTACCCCCGGAACTGGGGAGAACGGATGTCGCCCGCGGCCTTGTCTCCTGCCGCTGGCCGGGTGACCATCGTTCGGCGGCCCGGACAGGGCGGGCTGCCGTCACGTGGCCACCAGGCCACGACCCGTCATCCACGGGACCACACCGATCAGGGGAACCTCCTTCCGTGCGCAGCAGCATCACCCGACGGCTCGCAGCCGTCGTGGCGGCGATCGCCGTCACCCTCACTGGCAGTGTCGTCGCAGCCGCCCCGGCCCAGGCGGCGGTCACGTACGTCGGCTCCGTGAAGGCCAACACCTTCCTCAACCCGGGTGACTCGCTCACCTCCCGCAACGGGCAGTTCCAGTTGGTCATGCAGGGCGACGGGAACCTGGTCGAGTACGGGATCGGCAAGAGGGTGCTGTGGGCATCCGGTACCTCGACGGCGGGGTCGAGTGCCGTCGTCAACCCCGACGGCCGGCTCACCATCGTCCGTTCCGGGAAGCTCATCGCCCGTTGGGGAGCGGAGGGCCGAGTCGGCAAGCAGCTGCAGATCGGCTCCGAGGGGGTCATGACCTCGCTCGACACGTCGGGCGGCATCGTGTGGCAGGCGCTCACCTTCCAGGACCGCGTGGCCGCGGGGTCGGTCATCGCCTCGGGTTCCGCGCTCCAGTCCGACGGGAGCGGGAGCCGCAAGCTCACCATGCGGACCGACGGCAACCTCGTGCAGACCGTCAACGGTGCAGCGGTGTGGAACTCGGGCACCGGCGGTCACCCGGGCGCCTACGCGGCCGTGCAGACCGACGGGAACCTCGTCGTCTACGGTCCCGACAAGGTCGCCCTCTGGGCTTCCCACACCAGCCGTGCGGGCGCCGGGCAGCTGCTCGTGCAGGTCGACGGCAACGTGGTGCTCTACGGCAAGGCCGACACCCGCGTCTGGTCGACCCGCAAGGTCACGGGGCTCGCCTGGCCGGTCGTCGGCACCAAGATCTCCGGACGCTTCGGCGACGACCGCGGCGCCGGACACGTCCCGCGCTACCACCAGGGTTCGGACGCGCCCGTGCCGGTCGGCACCCCGGTGTACGGCTCCGGGGCCGGCACCGTGACCTCCGTCGTGACGAACAACGCCTCGTACGGCAACTACATCGTCGTGACCTACGGCATGACGACGGTCCTCACGGCGCACCTCAGCGCGATCCAGGTGACGAAGGGGCAGATCGTCCAGTCGAGCACCCAGATCGGCAAGTCCGGCAACACCGGGCAGTCGACCGGGCCGCACGTGCACGTGGAGGTCCGGCAGGGGAGCACCCTCATCGACCCCCTGACGGTGCTGAAGTTCCGCTGACCCGTCCGGTCCGGACGGCTAGCCTGGTCGCGATGGACACCCGCGACGCCGAGGCCGTGCTCGCCGCCTTCGCCCGCACCCCCGGCGACGTCGCGGGTGCACGCCGCGTCGCACGGCAGTTCGCCGACCTCGACGCTGGCGAGCGCTCGGCCCTGCTCTGGAGCGAGGACCCGGGGGCGCGGCTGGTGGCCGTCGTGCTGCTCGTCCAGGCGATGCGCGCCCACCCGAATCCGGAGCTGACCGAGGAGTACCTCGCCGCCGCGAAGGCCGAACGGTTCGGCGACCCGGTCCTCGCCGACATCGCCGCCGAGGAGCTCGTCGGGGCGCCGCTCGTCGGCGGTTCGACGGGGCAGCTGTTCGCCCTCGCCAAGTCCGACGTGGCGATGGTCCGTCGGGTCGCGGCCGTCGCGACCCTGGCGTTCGTCAAGCAGGGCGACGCCGAGGTGCCGCTCGCGATCGCCGGCCGGCTCGTCCGGGAGCGCAGTGAGACCGTGCAGTCCGCCCTCGGGTGGGTGCTGCGCGAGACCGGGAAGCGGGCGTCGGAGCCCGCGCTCGTGGCGTTCCTCGAGCGCCAGGGACGGTTCCTGTCACCGGCGGCGCGCGCGACGGCGACCGAGCACCTGCCCGCGGCCGAGCGCGACCGCCTGCGCGGCTGACGCGAGCGCACCTGCGCAGGCTCCGCGGCCCGCGAGACGCAACGGGAGCGACTGCTCGCAGCGGTACCGCACTGCGAGGAACCGCCGACGTTGCGTTTCGCGGCACGAGCACGCGGACGGGTACCGCGACGGCTCAGCGCGAGAAGACGTCGTCGAGCGTGTACGTCGCCAGGTGGCGCTCCTCGAGCAGGGCGTGCAACCGCGGCAGGGCCCCGATGGTGCCCGGGAAGTTCGCGTGCCCGATCACGATGTGCGCCGGCTGGAACCACTGCTCGGCGAACCCGACGATCTGGTCCGGGGAGATGTCGCCCGAGTCCGCGAGCGTGCCGTACCAGAGCAGCGGGGTCGTGTAGCCGACCGCCGCCGCCGCACGGTCCACCCGGGCGTCGTGGTACCCGAAGGGCGGCCGGAAGTACGGGCGCGCATCGACGCCGAAGGTCCGCTCGAGGAACTCGTGGTTCCGAGTGAGCTCGTCCTGGATCGCCTGGTCGCTCAGCTTCGTCAGCGCCGGGTGGTCCCACGTGTGGTTGCCGAGCTGCACCTGCCCGGACTCGACGAGCGGGCGGAGCAGGTCGGCGTGCTCGGTCCACGCGGGCCGGTCGCCGTTCACGAAGAACGTCAACCGCGTGCCGGTGGCCGAAGCGGAGCGGGCGTAGGCGGCGACGACGTCCGCGGACGCCCCGTCGTCGACCGTCCACGCGATCCCGGGGGTACCGGCGGGAAGGGCGGTCACGGTCCCCGCGGGCAGGGGGACGCGGGTGAGCGCGGGCCGCGTCGGTGTCGGGGTGGGGGTCGACGTCGCCGTCGGTGTCGGCGCCGGTGTCGGCGTCCCCGTGGCGGTGGCCGTCGGGAGAGTGGTCGCCGAGGCGGTCCGCCCCGCGGGTCGGCTGCCGGTCGAGCACGCGGCGAGCACCCCCGTCGCGAGGGCGCCGGTCGCGCCGGCGAGGAGTGCGCGTCGGGTGGTGCCGTGGTCCATCGGTCCCAGCGTTGCCGAGCCCGGGGATCCGCACATCGGCGGACGGGCTGACCCCCGGTGGCCGACCGGCCACCGGCGCGGACGGGAGGCCCGCCCCACCGCCGCCGCCGCAGCGCGCTGCGGACGGGGCTGGGAACGCACCACGGGGCGGGCGCGTAGCGAGGAGGTCACGCGAGTCGTGCCTCCCGGCCGGCTCGGAAGCGACCACGAGAGGAACGCGACGTGCGCGCACTGACCTGGCAGGGCACCGAGAAGGTGTCCGTCGAGACCGTCCCCGACCCGACCATCCAGGAGCCGACCGACGCGATCGTGCGGATCACCTCCACGGCGATCTGCGGCTCCGACCTGCACCTGTACCGGGTCCTCGGCCCGTACATCGACAAGGGCGACGTCCTCGGCCACGAGCCGATGGGCATCGTCGAGGAGGTCGGCTCGGCCGTCACGAACCTCAAGGTCGGCGACCGCGTCGTCGTCCCCTTCAACATCTCCTGCGGCCACTGCTGGATGTGCCAGCACGGCTTCCAGTCGCAGTGCGAGACCACCCAGGTGAAGGAGTACGGCACCGGTGCCTCGCTCTTCGGGTACACGAAGATGTACGGCCAGGTCCCCGGCGGCCAGGCCGAGTACCTGCGCGTGCCGCACGCCGACTACGGCCCCATCAAGGTGCCCGACACCGGTGCCGACGACCAGTGGCTCTTCATGAGCGACATCATCCCGACCGCGTGGCAGGCCGTGCAGTACGCCGAGGTCCCCGAGGGCGGCACGCTCGCGGTGCTCGGCCTCGGCCCGGTCGGCCAGTTCGCCGCGCGCATCGGCAAGCACCTGGGCTACCGCGTGCTCGCCGTCGACCCGGAGCAGGTCCGTCGCGACCTCGGCGCGAAGCACGGCATCGAGGTGTTCGACCTCGACGACGACATGGTGTCGAAGCTGATCGACCTGACCGACGGGCGCGGTCCGGACGGTGTCGTCGACGCGGTCGGCATGGAGGCGCACGGCAACCCCGTCGCCGGGTTCGCCCAGCGCGCGGCCGGGCTGCTGCCCGACAAGCTCGCGCAGAAGGCGATCGAGACCGCCGGCGTCGACCGGCTCGCAGCCGTGCACGCGGCGATCGACCTCGTCCGCCGTGGTGGCACGGTGTCGCTGTCCGGTGTCTACGGCGGCATGGCCGACCCGATGCCGATGATGACCCTGTTCGACAAGCAGATCACGATCCGCGAGGGGCAGTGCAACGTCCGCCGCTGGGTCGACGACCTCATGCCGCTCGTGTCCGACCCCTCGGACCCGCTCGGCACCCTCGACCTGACCACCCACCGGGTGGCGCTCGAGGACGCCCCGCACATGTACTCCGTCTTCCAGAAGAAGGAGGACGGCTGCATCAAGGTCGTGCTCGACCCCTCGATGGCCGCGGCGTGACGGGCGACCGGTCGGGACTGGTGCGCTGATGCGCGTCGTCGTGGTGGGTGCCACCGGCAACGTCGGCACCGCCGTGCTGCGGCGGCTCGCCGCGGCACGGCTCACCGGTGACGGCCGGGCGGGCGACGAGGACGGCCTGCAGGTCGTCGGCGTCGCCCGCCGCCTGCCCGACGCGCGCGTCGCACCCTACGACGTCGCCGAGTGGCGCGCCGTCGACGTCGGGGCACCGCGGGCGGTCGACGAGCTCACCGCGGCGTTCCGGGGCGCGGACGCCGTCGTGCACCTGGCGTGGGCGCTCCAGCCGACGCACGACATCCCCGCGCAGCACCGGACGAACGTCACCGGCACGGCGAACGTGCTCGAGGCCGTCGCCCGCACCGGGGTCGGGCAGGTCGTCGTCGCGTCGTCGGTCGGCGCCTACCGCGGCGTCGACGTCGACGGGAAGCGCACGCCGGTCGACGAGTCGTTCCCGGCGACGGGCATCCCGACGGCGACGTACTCGATCCACAAGGCCGAGAACGAGCGGGCGATGGACGCGTTCGAGCGCGCCCACCCCGAGGTCGTCGTGACCCGGCTCCGCCCCGGCCTGGTGTTCCAACGCGGGGTCGCCGCCGAGCTCCGCGGGCTGTTCCTCGGCCACCTCGTGCCGATGTCGATCGTGCGGTGGGTCCGCTGGGCGGTCCTGCCGCTCCCGCTGCCGTTCGTGTTCCAGGCCGTGCACGCCGACGACCTGGCGGACGCGTTCTGGCGGACGATCGACCGACGGGCCGCGGGCGCGTTCAACATCGCGGCGACCCCCGTGCTGACGCCGCCGCGGATCGCACGGGCCCTCGGGATGCTCGGCGCCGTGCGGATCCCGCTGCGGCTGCTCCGCGGGATCGTCACGCTCACCTGGCGGCTCCGGCTCCAGCCGACCGACGCCGGGTGGCTCGACATCGCCGCGGGGGTGCCGATCATGCGGACCGACCGGGCCCGGAGCGAGCTCGGGTGGGAGCCGCGGCACACGGCGGACGAGGCACTGCGCGAGCTCGTGGGCGGGTTCGCGGACGGCGCGAACGTGGAGGCGTCGGGGCCGCTGCGCGGCTGAGGCGGGGCCCGGGCGGCAGCGGTTGCGGGCGGTCGTTCCGGGCGTCAGTGGTGGCCCTCGCATGCCTGGTCGTTCCGGGCGTACCCGGAGGTTCCGGGCGTACCCGGTCGATCCGTTCGACCAGGGACGCCCGGACCCACCTGACATCGCGGGTGTGCTGGGAAGGAACGGGCGCGTTACGATCCCGACGAGGGCGCGACCGTGCCCCAGGGGGAGGGTGTCATGTCGATCGACGACTTCGGGTTCCCGGACGAGGGGAACAACCCGCTGATCCCGCCGGCGTTCGACGTCGCTGCGACGATCATCACGGTCGGCGGGGTCATCGTGGTGCTCGGCATCGTCGTCACGATCGTGCTGGCGATCTACCGCGCCAAGCGCATGTCCGACCGCGGTCAGAACCCGTTGACCCTGCAGGAGGACCTGGCGTACCGGGCGATGCAGAGCCAGACGTTCGCACCGCCGACGACGCTCGAGCAGCGGCTGGCCGAACTCGACGACCTGCACCGTCGTGGCGTGATCTCCGACGACGAGCACCGGACGGCCCGGGCCGAGGCCCTCCGCGCGTAGCCTGGCAGGGTGCTGCCGACGGACCTGATCGGGGAGTGGACCCTGCGCCGGACGGTCGTCGACCGCCGGGCCGGGGTGACCGGTGACGTTGCCGGGACGACGTCCCTGACACTGGTGACGCCCGACGAGGTCCGCTGGGACGAGGCCGGCGTCATGCGCTTCGACGGCCGCGAGACCCCGGTGTCCCGGACGCTCGTCGTCCGCCACGGCCAGGACGACCGCTGGACCGTGCACTTCGCCGACGGCCGGGTGTTCCACGACTGGGCGTGGGGCGCGTCCGTCGAGCACGCGTGCGCGCCCGACGACTACACGGGCGTGCTCGCCGGCAGTGCCGACCGCTGGACGGTGCGCTGGGAGGCCCGCGGTCCGGCGAAGGACCTCCGGCTCGACAGCGTGCTCGAACGTCGGGCCGCCACGGCAGACTGAGCGCATGGCCCGCACCCCCGGCAAGCCCACCGGCACCGTCGCTCCCCGCATCACCCCGGTCGACCCCCGTGACCTCGAGGACTGGACGCCGGCCCCCGGCGACCTGCTGACGGGTGACCGCGTCGAGGGCAAGCGCGTCGCCGTGCTCGACCTGGCGGGGGAGCGTCTGCCCGACCTCGAGCTCGAGGAGTGCGTGGTCGAGACCCTCCGCGCGGACGACGCCGACCTGCGCGGCCTGCGCGTCCGCGACTCCGTGGTGGAGACGCTCGACGCCCCCGTGCTCCGGGCGTCGAGCAGTGCCTGGCGGGAGGTCCGGGTCGCCGGTGGCCGGGTCGGCTCCGCCGAGCTGTACGACGCGACGCTCAACGGGGTCGAGTTCGTCGGGATGAAGCTCGGGTTCGTGAACCTGCGCGGCTCGACGCTGACCGACGTGGTCTTCCGGGACTGCGTCGTCGACGAGCTCGACGTCGCCGACGCCCGACTGCTCCGGGTGTCCTTCCCCGGCACGAGCATCCGCGCCGTCGAGGGGACGAACAGCCGCATCGAGCACGTCGACCTGCGGGAGGCCGACCTCGACCGGGTGGAGCGGCTCGAGGGTCTGCGCGGTGCCACGATCGGCTCCGACCAGCTCTTCGCCCTCGCACCCCTCCTGGCGGCCCAGGCCGGTTACCGCGTCGACTGACCGGTCGGGACGCTCGGGTCAGCGGCCGCTGCGAGCGCCGCCGCGATGTCGGCCTGCACGAGGTCGCCGTGCACCGCGGCCCCCGCCTGGGTCCCCGCGGCGGCCGAGGCGATCACCGTGGCCATGGGCGACGTCACGTTGCCCGCGGCCCAGACTCCGCGCACGCCCGTCTGCCCCGTCGCGTCGATCGTCAGGCCGCCGCCGAAGCGGAACCCGTTCACCACGACGTCCTCGGCCCGGAGCCCGAGCCCCTCGAGGAACGCGACCCGCGGCTCCGCCGTGCTCGCCGCCGCCAGGGCGTCGAGCGGGACGACCTCGCTCGACCCGAGTTCGACCCCGGTGAGGACCCCGTCCGTCGACAGCACCCGGGCCACCGGCCCCTCGACGACCGCGATGCCCCGGGCCCGGAAGGCGCTGCGGGCGGTGCCGTCGAGCAGGTCCGGGTCGGTGACGAACGCGGTGACCCGGTCGCTCAGGGCGCGGAACATCTGCGCGTGGTGCGCCCCGTTCGGCGTCGTCACGAGGACGCCGATGCGTCGGTCGCGGATCTCCCACCCGTGGCAGAACGGGCAGTGGACGACCCCGCGTCCCCACTGCTCGGCGAGCCCCGGGACGTCCGGCAGGACGTCGACGGCGCCGGAGGCGACGACCAACCGGCGGGCGGTGACGACCCTGCCGGAGTCGAGCGTGACCGAGAAGCCGACCGGGTCGGTGTCGGTGCCCGCGGTGACGGACGCGGCCACGACCCTCCCGGCCGTCACCTCGGCCCCGTAGGCGGCGACCTCGTCGCGCCCGATCCGGGTCAGCTCGGTCGGCGCGACGCCCTCGCGCCCGAGGTAGTTGTGGGCGCCGGCGGCCGGCGCGTTCCGTGGTTCGCCGCTGTCGACGACGAGCACGGAGCGTCGCGAGCGCCCCAGGACGAGCGCGGCGGACAGGCCGGCGGCCGAGCCGCCGATGACGATGACGTCGAAGTTCTCTCGCATGGTCGCAGCCTGCGCGATCCGTTCCGAACCAGCAAGGATGCTTGCCGGTCTGGCAACATGGTCCCCATGGTGCGCAGCCGGGAGGAACGGATCACCCCGCCGACGACGGCGGAGGTGGTCGACGCGGTCGGCCCACGCCTGCGGGCGCTGCGCGAGCGCCGCCAGGTCACGCTCGCGGCGCTCGCCGACGAGACCGGGATCTCGGTGTCGACGCTCTCCCGGCTCGAGTCGGGCCAGCGGCGGCCGACCCTCGAGCTCCTGCTGCCGCTCGCCCGCGCCTACCAGGTGCCGCTCGACGACCTGGTCGGGGCGCCGCAGACGGGGGACCCGCGGGTGCACCTCAGGCCCGAGCGGCACGGCGGACGGGTGGTGATCCCGCTGACGCGGCGCACCGGCGGCGTCCGGTCGTTCAAGCAGCTCATCCCGCCGGAGCCCGCGGACAGCGACCGGACCCTCCGGACGCACGAGGGGTACGAGTGGCTCTACGTGCTGTCCGGGCGCCTGCGGCTGCTGCTGGGCGACCGCGACTTCGACCTCGGACCCGGCGAGGTGGTCGAGTTCGACACCCACACCCCGCACTGGGTCGGCAACACGACGGACGGAGTCACCGAGGTGCTCTGCCTGTACGGGCCGCAGGGGGAGCGGGCGCACGTGCGGTCCCGGCCCGCGTCCCGGCGGGACGACGGGTAGGGGTCAGCCGAAGACGTGCGCCTCGACGTCCTCGAGCAGGCCGTCGGTCGGGACGTTCGACTGGGTGATGCGGATGCCGATGTCGCCACGCGTGAAGTAGGTGTCCCCGTCGGTGACCGGGTACTGCGGGTTCTGGGAGATCTTCTGGCAGCGGTAGCCCTCGGACTCGCGGTCGCAGTCGAAGCCCGACAGCTGCTGCAGTGCGGCGAACGCCTTCGTCGAGTCGACGACGGCGACGTCGATGACCACGTTCGTGACGTCCACCCGCGGGTCGCGCCAGACGCAGTACAGCCGTCCGCCACCGGGCTGCAGCACCGGGGTGAAGGCGGTCTTCGGGACGGTGACGGGATCGCCGACGACCGAGGGGTCGTTGAGCGGGTCGTCGGTGAACTGCCACCTGCCCGCGGTGACCAGGCTGCTGCACGACGAGGGCAGGGTGCCGCCGTCGTGGTCGACGCCGGGGACCTGCGGGATGGTCGAGGTCGGACTCGGGTCCGCGCCAGTCGTCGCCGTAGCGCCATCGATGGATGTCGCGCCGTCGGTCACCGCGGTACCGTCGGCCGTGGCCGTCCGGGTCGCCGATGGCGAACGATCCGGACCGGCGTCACCGGCAGCGCACCCGCTCAAAACGAGTGCGGCGCTGATTCCGATCGTCATGTACATCGTCATTGTGCGCGCTCGACGCATGAAGACCCCCTCGTGCAGCGGCTCGGATGAGCACCGTGCCACTCGTCCCTGAGGCTAGGCGCGGTGCTGGATTCCGCCGGCGGTGAAACCGAATCGTGTCCGGACTGGTACCCCATCGTGACCCACCGCTCGGATCGGCGCGGCTATGCGTACGCCCGCTGAAGGCGCGCAGAGAGGCTACTCCTGCCGACGAGCCGCGAGATCACGTAGTCGCCACTGACAAACGCCGCATGCGAGGTGGGAGCGGCTACGGCTCGCAAACCGCTATAGTCCGATCGCATGAATCCTGCAGCTCACATCGAGCAACTGCTCTGGAACGTTTCGGCGATGGCGCGACGGTCGGCCGAGCAGACCCGTACGCATGTGTTGCAAAGAGACACCAAGAATCGCTTGGTTCGAGCGAATCAACCAGAAGAGACAACAACCAACAATCTGGTTCGCCAACTCGGTTTCGGGGGCCGCAATCTGGGCGTCCGTGCGCTGCTGCACACGCGCCCCCTCGAAGGAGGGCGGACGCACAAAGGTGTGGTCAAGAGAAAGCCCAGCGGAGCGGACCTCGAGCTTGCCATCGAAGTGGCGCCGCAAATCTGGTTCGATTTCCTGCTCCAGGCAAAATCATTCAGGCCCTCAGTCGGTACTTACGAGCATTGGTCGCCGAAGCAGAATCAGCACCTGATCTCGTGGGCGAAAAAACACAACCGCATTCCGGGAATGCTACTCTACAACGATTTTGTAGTGCCCTTCGTGAAGAAGGTCGGCACGACTACTGACTACACTTGTACCGTATTCGGCGGCTGCGCTTCGGTTGAGCGAGTGCAGGTTGAGCGCTGGGGTCAGACGGAGTACTGCCACGGTCCTAAAGCGACGCCAGCGGGTATCAGCATGTGCCTCGATAAGCAGCTCATGAGCACACGTCCCGCCCACTTGACAGCGATAAAGAAGTATCATTTTCAAATCGAGCACCTCCTTCACATCCGCGAGCACAACGACGCTATTGATGGTCAAGGAGTGGCCTTGACGGCCTTGTCGCGCCCGACTCCTCCTGGTTGGGCGGCCGACCTCCTGAATGCAGCCGACCCGGGCACTTCAGATGCTGGCGCGATCTATCGTGTGGATGACGGAGAGCCCCAGAACACACCGCCTGACTTCTCCGCAAGGGCGTCGCTCGTGATCCCGTTCGCTGGTGACGGTCGCCAGGGGTCTTCGTTGGCGGCATCGACTACGAGCCTGCAGTAGTGCGTCACTCTGCTGACCGGCGGGCACCCCGTTCTCGCACCGAGTCGAATCCAGAGCTGCCGCGATCTGACAGTAGGTGTCGAAGGGGTATCGCCTCCGACGCGGCCTTCGTCAGCGGTTTGCGAACACATGAAGGCGGAGCATTCCGTCCAGTCAGCGCGTGGCGGCACGCGCACGGAGCGCGGTTCGGCACCGCCGCGCCCACCGTCGGCAGGGGTTCGCCCGACGGCCGTGCACCCGGAACGTGTGGAACGCCCGCCGGGTGCGGAGCGCGGCCGAGGCGACGCCCGAGAAGGGCCTCGCCGAGACCTCGACGAGCAGGGCTCGGTCCACGACCACCCGCCACGCCGGGTCGAGTGCCATCGAGAGGTCGACGTCGTCGTGCACCTCGGGGTCGTCGCGGTGCGTCCGGGAGCGCGCCGCGAGCCACGTCGAGCAGTGCATCGCCGTCGCGGACCCGAACAGCGGCGGCCGGGCGAGCGCGCCGCGCATCAGGACGAAGTACGGGCCCATGTAGAGCGTGTCCCAGAGCCGTCGGACCAGCGGACCGCCGTCGTGCGGACGGCCCGGACCGGTGACCGCGACGACCCCCGTGCCGCCGAGGAGGCGGACCGCTGCCGCCACCCACCCGGACGGCGGGACCGAGTCGGCGTCGAGCCGGACGAGCACGTCGCCCGAGGCGTGGTCGTAGCCGCGCGCCGAGGCCCGGGCGATGCCGCGGACCGGTTCGTGCAGCACCGTCGCGCCGGCGGCCCGGGCGACCGCGGCGCTGTCGTCGGTGCTGCCGTTGTCGACGACCACCACCTCGTCCACGGGGCGCGTCTGTGCCGCGAGGGCGGCGAGGCACCGGCGCAGGTGCTCGGCGTCGTCGAGCACGGGGATGACGACGGAGACCAGCGGCACCCCCCGATCCTGCCGGAGGGGTGCTGGACGGGCCGTCGGGCGCGGGCGTCACCGCGTTTGCCGACGTTCCTGTGGTGTGGCGCAGGCGGGGCCGCGCACGGTCGGGTCCAACGCGACGGGTGCCGTACCCGGCGCGACCGATCCGGAAGGCCGACCATGACCACGAACCCACCCGGGAACGACTCCGGGACGCCCATCCACGACCGCACCGCCGCGTCCGAGGGACACGAGGTGTACCCGGGCGTGACCGTGCCCTCGTTCGGCAGCGACACCCCCGCGCCGCGCGACACCGACCGCGAGTTCGACGACGTCCTCCTGCCCGAGGGCGACGTCCGCCGACCCGAGGGTTTCGACGACGTCGAGCCGCTCGACGCACTGCCCGCCGACGAGCAGCTCCCGGCGACGCCGTCCGCCGCCGGCGCCTCGGCACCGCTGCACGACTCCACGACGACGAGCACCGGCTACCTTCCGCCCGTGGGCACCAGCACGGGCACCGGCAGCACGGGCACCGGCAACACCGGCAGCACGGGCTCCGGCGGCACCGACGGTGGCGGCAAGGCCGACGCCGCCAAGGGCGCCGTGCAGGACGTCGCCGGCGATGCGAAGGACAAGGCCGCGAACGTGGCCGGTACCGCGAAGGAGCAGGCGTCGAACGTCGCCTCCGAGGCGACCGACCACGCCAAGCAGCTCTACTCCCAGGCCTCCGACACGCTCAAGGAGCAGGCGGCCGGCCAGCAGGAGCGCGCCGCCGGGGGCCTCCGCAGCCTCGGCGAGCAGCTCGGCCGCATGGCCGACAAGGACGACGAGCAGGGCATCGCCGCGAAGGTCGTCCGCGACCTGTCGAACCGTGCGGGCTCCGCGGCCGGGTACCTCGAGAACCGCGACCCGGGTTCGCTCCTCGACGAGGTGAAGTCCTTCGCCGCGAAGCGCCCCGGCACGTTCATAGCGCTCGCCGCGGGCGCCGGCATCCTCGCCGGACGCCTGACGAAGGCCCTCGCCACCGAGGTCAAGCACGAGAAGGAGGCCGGCGAGTCCTCGACCGGCACGGGGAGCGGCGTATGAGCCACACGGTCCCGGGCGCGACCCCGCTGGGTGAACCGACGCCCGAGGAACGCGCCGCCACGACGCCGCTGGGCGAACTGCTGACCGACGTGTCGAAGGACCTGTCGTCGCTGTTCCGCCAGGAGGTCGCCCTCGCCAAGGCGGAGCTCACCGAGTCCGCCAAGAAGGCGGGCAAGGCCGGCGGCATGTTCGGCGGCGCCGGGCTCACCGCCCTGTTCGCCCTGCTGTTCCTGTCCATCGCCGCGTGGTGGGGTCTCGGGTCCCTCATCGGCAACGCGTGGTCCGCCGTCGTGATCGCCGTGGTCTACGCGATCGTCGCCGCGATCCTCTACGTCCGTGGACGCAAGGAGATCAAGGACATCCAGGGCGTCCCGCAGACGGTCGAGACCGTCAAGGAAGTCCCCGAAGCACTCAAGCCGAACACCGGGAGGAAGCCATGAGCACCCCAGAAGAGATCCGTGCCGACATCGAGCGCACCCGCGGTGCCCTCGGGTCCGACGTCGACGCCCTGGCCGACAAGGTCAGCCCGTCGTCCATCGCCCACCGGCAGAGCGAGAAGGTCAAGAGCCGCTTCCAGGGCGTCCGCGACTCGGTGATGGGGTCCGCGCACTCGGCGGGCTCGAGCGTCTCGGGGTCCGCCTCGGGTGCGACCGACCGGGCGAAGGACGTCGCGCACGAGGGCGTCCGGAAGGCGAAGGGCAACCCGCTCGCCGTCGGCCTGATCGCCTTCGGTGCGGGGTGGCTCGCGTCGTCGCTCATCCCGACCTCCGACAAGGAGGAGCAGCTCGCCGGTGAGCTCAAGGACAAGGCGGCGCCCCTCGTCGAGGACGTCAAGTCCCAGGCGAAGGACGTCGGGTCGCAGCTGGGCGACGTGGCGAAGGAGCACGCGCAGGACCTCAAGGGGACCGCGCAGGACGCCGCCCAGACGGTGAAGGACGAGGCGCAGGGCGCCGCGTCCGACGTCCAGGACCACGCGAAGAGCGCCGCGGACGACGTGCGCAGCAGCTGACGGACGTCAGCACAGAACGGACGGGAGGCCCGTGGCGACACCGCCACGGGCCTCCCGTCCGTTCCGCGGTAGCGTCGTGGCCCATGGACCCGATCGACGAGCTCGCCGCCGAGTTGCGCCGGTCGATCGGCCGCCTCGTGCGCGCGGCCCGACGCGAGGGCGACAGCCTGCCGCCGGCGCACTCGGCAACGCTGGGGTTCCTCGGACGCGAGGGGCCGATGACGATCGCGGAGCTCGCGCGGCGACGCGGGGTGAAGCACCAGGGACAGTCCCGGACGGTGGCGGAGCTGACGAACCAGGAGTACGTCGAGCGGACCGCGTCCGAGACCGACCGGCGGGCCTCGGTCATCCGCATCACCGATGCGGGCAGGGCCGCGCTGCAGCAGGACATGGACGGCCGTGCGGACTGGCTCGCAACCGCGATGCGTGCGGAGCTCGACGACGACGAGCGCGCCCTGCTGGCCCGGCTGCCGGAGGTCTTCGAGCGCCTGGCCCGCCGGGCGGACTGAACGACCAGCCATTTGTACAACAGTGTTGTACAGTTGGCGGCATGAAGCTGACGAAGTACAACCACGCCACCGTCGTCCTCGAGCAGGACGGCGCCTCGCTCGTCATCGACCCGGGCTCCTTCACGCCGGAGTCCGCCGACCTCGTCGCCGCGGCCACGGTGGTCCTCGTCACCCACGAGCACGCCGACCACTTCGCCGTCGACGCGATCCGGGCGGGGCTCGAGCGCAACGCCGACGTCGTCGTCCACGGCCCGGCGTCGGTCGTCGAGCAGCTCGGCGACCACGACGGCCGCGTCCGCACGGTCACCGCGGGCGCCACCGTCGAGGTCGGGCCCTTCACCGCCCGCGTCCTCGGCGAGGAGCACGCGGTCATCCACCGCGACATCCCGACCATCGCGAACGTGGGCTACCTCGTGAACGACGCCGTGTTCCACCCGGGCGACGCCTACCTCGTGCCGGACGTCCCGGTCCGGACCCTGCTCGTCCCGACGAGCGGCCCGTGGGCGAAGACCGGCGAGGGCGTCGACTACGTCCGCGCGGTCGCACCCGAGCGTGTGGTGCAGATCCACGAGCTGCTCCTCAGCGAGGGCGGTCAGGAGATGAACGTCCGCATGTTCGGCACCGAGGGCCTCGGTGGCGTCCCGGCGTCGATCCTGCCCGTCGGTTCGTCGATCGAGGTCTGACCGCGCGACCCTGGACCGGTCCGGCGGTCGTGGGAGCAGGCTGGGTGGATGGCTGATGCTCCCTCGACCGCCGTCCTCTTCGACATCGACGGCACCCTCGTCGACTCCAACTACGCGCACGTCGACGCCTGGTGGCGGGCCTTCCGTGCGGCGGGCGAGTCGGTCGACGCGTGGCGCGTCCACCGGGCGATCGGCATGGACTCGGGTCGCCTGCTCGAGGAGCTGCTGCCCGACGCCTCCGACGAGGTCCGCGACCAGGCGAAGCAGTTCCACACCGCGTACTACTCCGAGCACATGCCGCAGCTGCGGTTGCTGCCCGGGGCCCGCGAGCTGCTCGAGGCGGTCGCCGACGCCGGCCACGCGGTCGTCCTCGCCACGAGCGCGCCGGAGTCGGAGCTGTCGGTGCTCCGCGAGCTCCTCGACGCGTCCGCGTGGGTGACCGCCGAGACGAGCTCGGAGGACGTGGAGGAGGCCAAGCCCGCTCCCGGGATCATCCAGGTCGCCCTCGACAAGGTCGGGGTGGCCGCGGACCGTGCGGTGATGGTCGGTGACGCGATGTGGGACGTCGAGTCCTCCGGTACGGTCGGGCTCCCCTGCGTCGGGGTGATGACCGGCGGGATCGGCGGCGACGAGCTCCGTGGGGCCGGGGCGGCGGCGGTGTACGACGACGCGGCCGCCGTGCTGGCCGCGCTGCGGGCCGGCGAGGGGCCGATCGCCGCGCTGCGCTGAGGGCACGGCCGCGGGTGACGGCGCAACCGAGCGCTCCGGCGCGTGCCAGGATGGACCATCGTGATCACGATCGAGCGCGTCGCCTGGGAGGACCCGCGTGGTGTGGCCCTCCGCGCCACCATGGACGAGGAGATGCACGAGCGCTACGGCGCCGGGCACCGGGACGAGGACCCCGCGGTCACCGCCGAGCGGGACCGTGCCCTGGCGGTCGACCCCGCCACCGTGATCACCTCGATCCTCGCGCTCGACGAGGACGGCACGCCGCTCGGGCACATCGCCGTCCGCCGTCTCCGTGACGAGGTCGAGCTGAAGCGCCTCATCGTGCTCGCCGCCGCCCGCGGCAAGGGCGCCGCCACCGCGCTGCTGTCCGAGGGCGAGCAGGTCGCCCGCGAGGCCGGCGCCGCGCGCGTCATCCTGCAGACCGGGGACAAGCAGCCCGAAGCCGTCGCGCTCTACCGCAAGACCGGTTGGGAGCAGATCGACGTCTACGAGCCGTACGCGGCCACGATGCCCTGGTCCTACTGCTTCGCGAAGGCGCTGTAACCCGTCCTTCCGTTGCACTCTCAGCGGCAGAGTGCAATTCTTGTTCGGTGAGCACCACCGAACGCATGCGCGCGCTGCGTCGACGCATGGTCGTCGAGGCACGCCGGGCGACCATCGAGCACGGCCTGCACGGTTTCACGATCGAGCAGCTCTGCGAGACCGTCGGCGTCTCCCGCCGCACGTTCTTCAACCACTTCGCGTCGAAGGACGACGCCGTGCTCGGCATCGAGCAGGGCGCGACGGAGGAGCTGCTCGCGGCGTACGTCGACGGCTCGCTCGTGCCGGCCGACCTCGACCCGCTCGGGTCGATCGTCGCGCTCGCGATCGAGCACGTGCACGTCGTCGGGATCGACCGCGCCGACGAGGCCCTCGTCCGCCGGGTCTTCGAGCGCGAGCCCGCGATGGTCGCGAAGTTCCTCGCCGCTGCCGAGGTCCAGCTCGCCGCCGTCGGCCAGGCCGTCCGGCAGCGCTTCGGGTGGACCGACCCGGACGACCGGCGGGCGCAGCTCGTCGCCGAGGCCGCCGCGGGTCTGCTCAAGGTCTCCGCCGGCGAGTACTTCGACGACGCGTTCGACGAGACCTCCGGCCCGACGTTCGACGCGCTGCTCACCGAGAACCTCCGCCAGCTCAGGGCGGCCATCACCACCACCGGACAGGACCACACCGCATGAGCACCACCGCGCAGGGCACGAAGCGTGCCCGCCCCGGATCCGACGGACCGCTGCTCCTGACGCAGCGCCGGATCTGGATCATCTTCTCCGCGCTCATCGCGGGCATGCTGCTCTCCAGCCTCGACCAGACCATCGTCTCCACCGCGATGCCGACCATCGTCGGTGAGCTCGGCGGCGTCGCGCACCAGGCCTGGCTCACCACCGGGTACCTGTTGGCGTCGACGATCGTGATGCCGATCTACGGCAAGTTCGGCGACGTCCTCGGCCGCCGCAACCTGTTCCTCGTCGCGATCGCGCTCTTCACGATCGCCTCGGCCGGCTGTGCCTTCGCCGGCGACTTCACGCAGCTCGTCGCGTTCCGGGCGATGCAGGGCCTCGGTGGTGGCGGCCTGATGATCCTGTCCCAGGCGATCATCGCCGACATCGTGCCCGCCTCGCAGCGCGGCAAGTACCTCGGCCCGCTCGGCGCGATCTTCGGCCTGTCGGCGATCGGCGGCCCGCTGCTCGGCGGCTTCTTCGTCGACCACCTCACCTGGAACTGGGCGTTCTACATCAACATCCCGGTCGGCATCGCGGCGTTCTTCGTCGCCTGGTTCGCGCTCACCCTGCCGACCAAGAAGGCCGAGAAGCGGATCGACGTGCTCGGCGTCGTGCTCATGTCGATCGCGACCACGTGCCTGGTGTTCTTCTCGGAGTTCGGCGGCAGCGCCGAGCACGGGTGGGACGCGCTCGAGACCTGGGCCTGGTTCGCCGGTCTCGTCGTCGCCGCCGCGCTGCTCGTCCTGGTCGAGTCCCGCGTCGAGGACCCGGTGCTCCCGATGTCGTTCTTCCGCAACCGCACGTTCCTGCTCGCCACCGGCATCGGTCTCGTGCTCGGCATCGGCATGTTCGCCGCGATCGGCTTCGTCCCGACCTTCCTGCAGATGGCGTCCGGCACCTCGGCGGCGGTCTCCGGCCTGCTCATGCTCCCGATGATGGTCGGCCTCATCGGCACCTCGATCGCCTCCGGCGCCCTCATCACGAAGACCGGTCGCTACCGCGTGTTCCCGATCGTCGGCACGGTCCTGGTCGCCCTCGCGATGCTCGCCATGACGCAGCTCGCCGCGGACACCCCGATCTGGCTGATCTGCGCGTACCTGTTCGTCTTCGGTGCCGGGCTCGGGCTCATCATGCAGGTCGTGGTCCTCGTCGCGCAGAACGCCGTGCCCGCAGCCCAGGTCGGCACCGCGACCTCGACGAACAACTACTTCCGCGAGGTCGGCGCCTCCCTCGGCACCGCCGTCTTCGGCGCGCTCTTCACCGCACGCCTGACGACCGCGCTGACGGACGTCTTCACCTCGGCGGGAGGGTCGGCCACCGACGCCGCGTCCTCGGCGGGGAGCATCGACCCGTCGACCGTCGCGAAGCTCCCCGAGGCGGTGCAGGACGGCATCGTGAATGCGTACGCCGATTCGCTCGCCCCGGTGTTCTGGTACCTCCTGCCGTTCATCGCGATCGCGTTCCTGCTCGCCCTGTTCCTGCCGCAGATCACGCTGTCCGACACGGCCGGCATGGTCGCCCGCGGCGAGGCCGTCGGGGGCGCCGAGGCGGACGAGCTCGAGCGGGCCCGGCGGACCGGCGCGGCGGGCGGTGGGTCTGCGCCGACATCACCGGTCGACGCCGAGCCGCCGGCATCGGGGCGGGACGCCTCCGCCTGACGCCGTGCGAGACGCCGGCGTCGCCGCGAGACGCCCCTGATCGGCCGAGACGCCTCCGGAAGCGGGGGC